>NZ_JBEQZJ010000024.1:0-67226 GCF_045223415.1 Hoskinsella mucinilytica
CATACTTCTTCCTGTCAACGCTTTTTTAAATTTTTTTTATTTTTTTCATAAAGCCTTCATCTATGCTGTTTTCCTACAAAACCAGATTTTCCTTCTTCCATAAAACTCAAGTACTTATCATATAGTCTAGATATCTCCTGATGATCAAAAGGTGAATTTCTTAAATGGATATCTACCATTAATCGATCCAGACCTTTATGAATGGCACGATCTAAATCGACGGAATAACGCATTTCTTGCTTATGCTGCTCATATTCATCTTCATCCAGTAAGGTTGTTTTTCCAATTGGGTTCACTTTAACATCTAAATCATAATCTATATTTTTAATGGCCTCTCCATCATATAAAGAAGGGCTGGCTAAATTACAATAATAATGAATCCCGGTCTTTCTTATCATGCAAATCACATTATACCATTTATCTGGATAAAAGAAACAAATCGCCGGCTCTCTTGTGATCCACTTTCTACCATCAGCCTCACTAACCAATGTACGATTCGTAACTGCTACGATTCTTTTATCATTTGCCTCGATTACATACCCCTGTGCCCAAGTACGATGCAGACTTCCATCATGTTTAAAGCTTTGGATATATACATAATCTTTTTCCTTTACCTGCATGCTCTTTCCTCCTTGCGAGTCATTATTATACCATACTTTCTTTTTTGTTGTCGTAAGGAATAGAACTGATTTTAAAGAGCATACTAAAAAACGAAAGGAGTTGTTGAACATGTTAACACCAAAGGACGTCTTATATCTGGAAGATTTATTGGATCAAACATTGGTATTGAACAAACGAATTGCCAATGATGTAACCATGCTTTCTACCCCAGAAGTCAAAACCTGTTTTGAAGATGTAAATGAAAAATTAAAGGAGCATTACCAAGCAATGGTCAAGATCCTTGAAAAGGAGGCAAAAGAATCATGAGTCAATCTAGCAAAAGCTATAGCGAAAAAGATATTGCCACTAACTTATTGGTTACTTTAAAACATATGAAAGCAGAATACAATACCTTCACACAGGAAGCAAGCAATGAAAGCTTATATAGTGAAATCAAGGAATTGTATGACTGTATTTCCACACAACAGCGTAATGTATTTGAAATGATGTGTTCTCAAAGCTGGTATCAAATGACTGCAGATAGTGCAAAAAATATTTCTAAGGCATATACAAAATTCAGTAAAAGTGAAAGCGAGTTATCTTAATTCGCTTTTTCTTTTACTTCCTTCATGATAAGATAACATAAAGAGAAAGAAGGAACTATATGAAAAAAGAAACATGTTATGAGGAGCTATTGGAAAATGCTTTGACGCTTTGTAATCCAGAAGATGATGTAATTGCACGTATGGCAAATATATCTAGTTTAATATATCATCGCCTACCTCATATTAATTGGGCTGGATTTTATCGTAGTCATGAACAACAATTGATCCTTGGTCCATTTCAAGGAAAACCTGCTTGTACTCCGATTGCTTATGGCAAAGGTGTTTGTGGCACTTGTGCAAAGGAAAAAACAGTTCAATGTGTTCCTAACGTACATGAGTTTTGCGGTCATATCGCTTGTGATGTCGATAGTAAATCAGAAATCGTTATACCGTTAATGGAAAAAGACACCCTTATAGGTGTCCTTGATATAGATTCTGATGTTTATCATCAATTTGATGATGTAGATATCTATTATTTGTCTAAATTAGTAAAGATATTACTTACTCATAATGTATATGAAAATAAGATTTAGCCAGATTGACTGCTTCTCTTGCGGAAAACATTCTGCAACGAGTGTTACCAACATAGGTTGATCTAACTGTTTTTCGATCTTCCATGACTTCTCCGATATCTGAGAAGTCTTTTTTATCGTGTTCGATATCTAATAGGTCGATCCAAGTGCATTTATGGTTACTTTCAATTGGTGCAGATACCAACTTGATCGGAAATAGTTCTTCTTGATATTGAGCCATTTCAAACATGGTGCAATCATCATAGCCACTTCCAATCAAAACACAATATCCATTCATTTCATAAATCTTGCCTAAAGGAGAATCTTTTCCAAGTGCAAAATGGAGAGGGTGTTTATCACAAATCAGTTTTGCATATTTTCCCCATGCCGCAAAGCTATAAAGAGGATGATAGCTTCGTATAACCGCTTCGTTTCTTAAAAATTGATAGACAAAATCATCACTTCCCATTGGCTCGCTCAGTTTTTTATCAAACGGTATCGCATGTTCTCTGATTTCCTTCCAATACTGGCGTGGGGCTTTTATCGATTGACAAGCGGGATCTTTATGCTGTGGAGTAAAGCATGGCACTACCAAAGTACCTTCATAACCAACTGTTTCCATTAATGCTTCCACGATTGCTTGTGCTCCTCCATTGATATTTTCCATCATCTTCATATCAACATTCACAAACAACAGCATACCTTTTTGTATACCTAAGTGCTCTAATTGTGTCTGTATATCCTCTTTATGTAGGACACTACCCATAGGGTCTATAAAATATGTAGATTTTTCAGCCATGTTTCATAATCCTCTTTTTCTATATAACCCTGTTTGATATTTTCAGGCTGTAGATTGCCCTTATAGAAATAATACGTCATAGGGTATGTCGTATATTCTCCAATGAATACCTCAAGTTCACTTAATGCCTCTTTGACATCTTCATCTTCTTCCTCAAGATGGATGGTTAGTTCATAAATTTCAAAAGGTTTGATGTTCTGTAATTCTTCAATCACCTTTTTATATTCATCACAGGAATAACAGCTATTGGTCGTAATATATAGTAGAAACGTATCCTGATCTTGATCTTGTAGACGGTCAACAACTTCTCGTGCACTTACTTCAATTGGTTCATGAGATGGTTTATCTGATCCGCTACAACCTGATATAAGGAAGAGAGATAGGATTGCGCATAATATTTTTTTCATAAGCAACATCCTCCTGTTTTTTTTATTTTACCACATTTTTCAATTTTATAATATGTTATCCTAAGAAAATGAATGACACTTTTCAAGCAAGCGTTTATTCTTTCTGTATAGGATCGAGATCATGTGTCAATTCATACTCATATCGTGGAATCTTCTTTTCGTGAAAAAGAAAGAAACATGATCGTCTCTTTCTTTCACTTACTTAATCGTAATAATTCTCTTAGACATTTGCTTTCGTTTTCGTACTTGTTTTCTTTTTGAAAAATATCAGCCAGATCCATCAATATAAACTTTTGAAGCTCATAAAATTCTTCTTCAACAAGATATTCATATAACTTCTGAAGAAAATGTGTACAGCTTTTTTGTTCCATCAGCAATTGTGCATAATACATCATTCCTTGTGCCGCTTTATCCATATCAATCTGTTTGCTGGCAAGAATCCAATGACTAGCCTCATCATTCTTTCCAAGCATCAGATAGGAATAGGAAAGATAAAAATACAAATAAGCATAATTCGTATTTTTCTCTATTGCTTTGCTAGCATAACGTATACATGTATCATAATCTCGCATCTTAAAGCTATTAAATGCCAAATTATCATATGTAGTTGAAATGACATAATCATTTTTATATTGTTGTGCTAAGCGAATGGTTTCTTCTAATTGATTCTTTGCTAATACAAATTCCGCCATTCGTATATAACAGATACCAATGCTTCCATGAGTATATAGAAGACGATTGATATTCCAACTTTTTTCAAACATGCCATATGCCCTTCTGAAATAGTGTAACGCTTTCAAAGGTTCGTTTAGCTTATAATGGAGCATTCCCATATGATAATATAGCATATCCTTATGTTCCAAAGTTGCCAATGCTTCTGCTTTTTTATAATACTTCTTTGCTTGATCATATTGCTTCGCCTTTTGAAGAATAAAGCCATAGTAATCATAGTAAATACATTGTTCTGAAAGAGAGTAAACATCTTTGAATAGTTCAAGATAGCCCATGAGTTTATCGGATGGTCTTTCTTTATTCATCGCTTCATAGATAAAGCGTACCAGAACAAATTTTGGAAATAGGATGGATTGTTTCAATTCTTCTTCTTTTAGCTTTACAAAAAGTTTTTGTTGCTCGTTCATATCATCATAAAGCAAAGCGTGAAGACTATCTTTATATAACTCCTCATAAACATCTTCATTTTTAAACAAGTAAACAAAATCAATGCCTACAGCATCACAAATTCTTTTCCAGGTGCTTAGTAAAACTTCTTTCTTTCCTTTTTCTAATTCTACATAAAGTGGTTTTTGTATGCCTGTCTGTATGCAGATCCTGCCTATGTCCATTCCTTTCTGTTCTCGATAAAAACGAATCATAGGTCCACAAAATTCTAGATTTTTCACACTGAGTCTCTCTGCTTCTTATCCACGATAGTCATGAGTATCCTCCATACGGTATGGAAAATTTGTTGGCGCCTTGATCAGCCTAATCAGGTTGCCATACAATGATGATTTCATTTTCTCTCTCCTCCTTTTCAAGACACACTCATATCATCTTTAACTTATGATAACTGAACACTTAAAACATATATCACAAATACATATGCATTACAAGCAAATAGTATTAAAAAAGCTAAAATGGACATAAAATGTGACCAAAAAGAGATAATCGTTCATATGTCACATACATGTCACATATCACTTCAAAGCATCGCTGTTATTGAAAAACGTGCGATATCCCAAAGAAACGAATACAACAACCGTGATGGCAGTACATCCCAGTATCGCAAGCATGATACCAATTTGATATTTGATTGCGGTCAAGGGAAAGGTTCCGGATAAGATCTGCCCTGTCATCATTCCGGGTAAAGAAACGATACCCATGGTAAGCATATTATTCATGGTTGGTAGGATTGCGGCATCAAAGGCGTCATTGACATATTCATAAACGGCATCTTTACTGCTTGCTCCTAACATGAGTGAATTTTCTATTTCGGCATGATGATCAATCATATTGGAACATAAACGATTGGCTCCCAATGCAATTCCTGTCATCGCATTGCCAACGATCATCCCACTGATCGGAATGACGTATTGCGGATCAAACCATGGCTCCACTTGTAGTACAAACCATAGGAAGACCAAGGATATGATAAGGTATCCAAAGATCATAGAAAAAACCATCAAGCGTTTTAACTCTTTTGACATATCATATTTCACTCGTTTGATTGCATTATATGCCGCAAAGGAAAGCATAACAACGAGCATTGATATCGTGATATACCAGCTTGGATGATCAAATACATACATTAAGATATATCCCATCACGGTTAATTGAAGGGTCATTCTCGTTGTGGCAATCAAGATCAAGCGTTCTCTGCGTATTCCTCGATAGCGAAAAATCAAAAGCAGAACAAGTACAAAAACATATGCAAAGGTCAATTGTAAGATCGATAGATCCATCACGGTATCATTCATGTTCATACCCCCTACATTGTCCATGTTCTATCCTTAAAATATCATCGGGATAGCTTTTTGCTATTTCTTCTGAGTGTGTCACCATGATCAACTGTTTATGATGTTCCATGGCAAATGTTGCCATATTTTCCATAACAAAGCGTTCTGTTCCTTTATCTAAAGCACTACTTGGCTCATCTAATAAATATAATGAAGCATCCATTAGCATGATTCTTGCCAAACAAAGACGTTGTTTTTCACCACCGCTTAATTTTTCAACTGTTTGATCTAAGGATAAGGTAAGTTGCATTTTTTCTAAATATTCTTTCATACGTTTTTGTGATGCAGGTGGTCGTTTGCTGAAGCGCAATCCGATTTGAAGATTATCTTCCACATTACCATGATACATTACAGGTGTTTGAGCTAGCATTACGATATTTCTTCTTAATTCTGTCGGATTCCAAAGTTTGATATCCTTACCTTGATAAAAAATGGTTCCTTCATCAGGATCACTCATTCGATTCAACATGCGCAATAGTGTTGTCTTTCCACTCCCGCTGCCGCCAACGATGCAACTGATATCATGATCGATCTGAAGATGTTCGATATCTAAGATCGTTTTAAATTTCAAGTGTTTGATTTCAATCATATTACCCCTCTTTTCCTTTTATTTCCTTCTTCTTTTAATATAGAAAAGAGATCAAAACGATCTCTTTATGACAGATATGGTTGAATTACATGTGCAATGCCATCTTCGTCATTGCTATAAGTTACTTCATCAGCAATGAGCTTAATCGGCTTAACTGCATTTCCCATTGCGACACCATGTCCTGCGTATTGAAGCATCGTCAAATCATTCATTTCATCACCAAAGGCAATGACCTCTTCTTGAGAAATACCGAGTGTTTCACAAAGCTGACGTAGACTGCTTCCTTTATCGATGCCGTTATCCACCACTTCAATATAGAAAGGTGCAGAAGTACAAATCGTCAACATATCGCCAAAGGGAAGTCGAAAATCTTCTAATTGTGTTTTTAGATAATCGGCAGGCCCGCTTACCAAAAATTTATTCGGATCAAAGTGGTCCACATAAGCATTCAGATCTTCAACCACTTTGATGTTCATATGGCAGATACTTGCTTCATAGTCTGCCTTATAACAGTTTTCATCATCTGTAACTACAAATTCTCCGTCATGGATCATGACCGAAAGATTCAATGCTCTGGCATTGTTGATGATCGGACGTTTACATTTTGGTAGCACTACATGATTATATAATACCGTTTCTTTCGGATATTCTATGACCCTTGCGCCATTAAAGGACATTAGGATACCACCGAATTCATCCATTCTAAGTTGTTTTGCTTCTTTATATAGTCCATGAGTAGGTCGTCCACTGGCTAGTACCAGTTTTGCACCTTGTCGTTGTGCCTCTATCAATATTTCTTGCGTATAAGGTGAGATTTCTTTTTTGCTATTGGTTAAGGTCCCATCCATATCCATGACGATCAATTTATATTTCATAATCCTTTTCCTCTTTTTCTTTCATGTTCATTATAGGGAATCAATCCTGAGATTGCAATATCCGATTGGCTTTGATTTTGTATTTTTTGATTGCTCTTTTCGTATTTTTTTCATACAATGAAGCTGTAGAAAGAGATGATGATATGATAGAAGCAGTATTTTTAGATATTGATGGTACTTATTATGACCATACAAGCAATCAAGTGTTGCCAGAATCAAAAGAAGCTGTGAAACAGCTGAAAAGAAACGGATATCGTGTAGTATTGTGTAGTGGAAGAGCCTTAAGTATGGCAAGAAGTGTTCCTGTCTTTGATGGAATCGAGTGGGATGGTTTTATCGGTGGCGGTGGAAATTTCGTCTATGATAAAAATTTTCAGTGTATTTGGAAGCATACCTTTTCTATGAATCAGCTTGCACAGATTTTTTCCATTCTGAAACAACGAAATATCGCAGCCTATGTCACAGGTGAAGATATCTTCCTTACTAGAGAACTGAACCAACATGAAGAGGCGTTATTGGATATCTTCCATATGCATAAGCCCAAGATCCGTGATTGGGACCATGATGAGGTACATATGATGTCGCTACTTGGAAAGAATGACGATTTATCTATGTTAGAAAATATCGAAAATGTCCTATTGCAACCGAGTTGCGATGAAATCATGGATGTTTTGATCAAAGATGGCAATAAGGCAAGAGGTATTTCTCATCTTTTGACCCATCTTGGGATACCTCAAGGAAATTATCTGGCGTTTGGTGATAACCTAAATGATCTGGAAATGTTACAACAAGCTGAAATCGGTGTTGCTATGGGAAATGGAGCCCCACAGCTTAAAGCATATGCAGACATCGTTTGTGCCCCAAGCCATGAGCCGGGTATTGCTCAAACTTTAAAACAATTAAAACTAATTTAACCGCAAACATCTGCGGTTTTTTTATAAATCTTTCTTTTTCGACCATGCTATTGATAACAATGGAGGATTTTCATGCAACAAGCCAAATTATTTTATGATAGCGTAGATAACCATGCATATGCACTCTTAATCATACAACCAAAGCGCTTTTCCCCAATGTTGTGGAAGTGTCGACAAGAAGTGATAGAGAAAATGACATTGCTTCTTTCTTCTTGTCTAAGCAAAGAGGAACGTATTTTTGTAATAGAAGATGAATTTCATGTATTTTTACGAGCTACTCATCCATTAGACATCATGAATTGGATTGCAATCGCAGATGATACCATCGAACAATATCAGTTTTTTCATATTGCCATCGGTATCTGTTTTTTAAGAGACAGTATTGATTATGAAACAGCTGTTCGCCAAGCACGCTTTGCCTTACATCATAACAATGAGCGATTCCTCTATACGACATCTTATGAATTTTTTCATAAGCTGGATATACAGCAGTATCTAGCATCGGAAACATGGGAACGTTATCTTCCTCAGGCTTTAAAAAACGGACAGTTTCAGATTTATCTTCAACCTAAAGTTGATACACAAACCAAACAGATCAAAGGTGCGGAAGCCCTGTTACGCCTTGTACAAGATGCGCAGGAAATACCATTATCTGACTTTCTTCCTTATGCAAATCAAAATGCGTTCATTCGGATCCTGGATCTTTTTGTACTTGAACAAAGCTGTCGTCTATTACAATATTGTATCAATCATCATTTACCACTTCTTCCCATCAGTGTCAACATTTCGTTTCATTCTTTTCAAGATGGCGCCTATTATTTAGAAGAAAGTAAAAAGATCATACAACAATTTCAGATTCCTTCGACCTATATTGAATTTGAATTAAGTGAGGATATCACGTTGTCTTCTTCTCATTCTTTATTTTCTTTCCTCAATCAGCTACAAACGGCCGGCCTTCGTATTGCTTTGGATGACTTTGGGAGTGGATATGCTTCCCTAGCAATTTTAAGTGAGTTGCCTATTGATATCATCAAATTGGATCAAAGCTTTTTTCGTAAAGGGTGCTCTAACAAACAACGAATTGTTTTACAACATTTGATATCTTTATTAAAGGAATTACATTATCATATCGTTGCCGAAGGTGTAGAAACGAAAGCAGTCGTTGACTTTTTAACCGAATGGAAAGTAGATATGATTCAAGGATTTTATTTCTATCAACCTCTTTCAACTCATGATTATTTGAATTTGTTGTCTCATCAAAATACAAATAGCACAAATGATGATCCTATGATATAATATTGTCATTCTTGCTATGCGCCTGTAGCTCAGCTGGATAGAGTAACAGACTCCGACTCTGTAGGTCGCAGGTTCGACTCCTGTCAGGCGCACCAAAGATATGATAAATGAGTACGTGTGTACTCTTTTTTTATGGCATCATAGATGAATGCTGAATCCATCATAAGAAAAGATACCGGCGCCATGTGTTAGCTTTCCTTCTTGTTCGAGCATATCGAATGCCTGTATGATCGCATCCATGAATGATGCGGTAATCGCTAAGGAATGATGTCCGGGATATACCTTTTGAATGGAAAGTGTTTTGAGCTTGTGTAAAGAAGCTCGATACATAACAGGATCTGTGGTCGGATAAAACGCATCCAAACAACCTTTATAAATCAGATCACCTGAATACAGCTCCTGACGTATTGCTTCATAATAACACACATGTCCTGGAGAATGTCCCGGTGTATGTATCACTTGAAGCTTACGATTTCCTAAGTCAATCGCATCCTGATCCTTTCACTGTTTCGAATAACCTAGCGCATAAATTTGATACGCCTGTTCTTGAAAAGAACTTGGCATTTGACATGGTTCTTTCATCAGATTTTGTTTTACGACCTCAAGTGGAAGTGGGAAATTTCCGGATATCCAGCTAGCCTCTTCTTCATGAACCATAATCGTTTGAAATTCGTGCAGACCTCCGATATGATCCCAATGAGCATGTGTCAATGCAACGATAATCGGAAGTTTCGTCAAAGATCGAACGACAGGAAGAAGCTTTGTGACACCCAATCCGGTATCGATCAATAAGGCCGAAACACTTCCTATCAATACATAACAATTGTTTCTTCCCAGTGCTGATATTCACTGATGACGAATGTATCATGATGGATACATTCTACATGAAACCATGGTTCCATAAGTTACCTTCTTTCTATTCTCTCAATAAAGGATAACGGTATTGCTTGTTTTCATAAACTGTAAGATCAAAGAGATGTCTTTGTTTCAATAGACAAAACGAACTTATTCAAGCAGTACCAAATATGTGTCTGAATCTTTTCATATACAAAATCATCATTTATTCCTATACTTCATTATAAAAATTATACTATATCAACTATCTTTTTCCACTATGTTTCCTCATAACCGGTTGATGTGCAGTTAATAACATAGAAAAGTGGAATAGTTTCACTATTCCACTGATTTCAACGATTCTACCATAGGAATCTTTTGTAATTTACGATACATCACCAAATTGACAATGATAGAGAAGCCCATTGTAATTAATACAGAGTATACAAACGAAATGGTATCGATATTACGTCCAAACATAACGGTATCTAATTCTGCCAAGCTCATGATCATCGCATGCAAGCCGATTCCTAAAATCAAACCGGCCAATGCGCCAATCAGACTTAGGATGATGTTTTCTCGATAGACATATGCGCTTACTTCTTTATCATAGAAACCAAGCACTTTGATGGTCGCAATTTCTCTTAATCGTTCACTGATATTTACATTGGTCAAATTATACAGTACAACAAATGCCAGCATACCAGCGGATATAATTAAGACCACAACGATAAAGGATAGAGATGAAATGGTATCTTCAAAGCTAGAAGCGATTCCACTATAGAATGTCACAGAATCAATACCATCTACTTTCATAAACGTATTTCCAAGCGTTTCTTCGCTTTGTTGATTGACATCTTTCATAATGCCGAGCAATGTTGTATCTTTTGCCGTTGTATGATAGATGCTCTTATAATAGGTCGGTGTCATATAAATCGCATGACCTACATAGTTTTCTGAAATGCCGGTAATCTTGATGTCTTTTTTCACACCATCTCCATTATCGATGGCTATGGTATCGCCAACGGAAATTCCTTTTGACTTCGCCAGTTTTTCGGTCATAATCGCACCATCATTTCCCAATGTCAATGCCTCATGTCCGCTTCGTGTACGAAGTTTCGTAAACTCACGATAAGCAGTTACATCATCCGGCACATAAATATCTACACCTTTATCTTCGCCTGAATCCGCATAAAAGCCATGATAAATTGCGACTCCCATTGCTTTGTCAATATTTTGATCTGCGCTTAATTTCTCTAAAGCATCTTCTCTTTGTGATGCGGTTACGTCAGATGAAAAATTCATACTGACATCATAAGGATTCAATTCTTCATATTGCAATACCACGATTTCACTGATAGAATCCTGAATACCAAAGCCTGCGACCAACAAGGCACTACATCCACTGATCCCGATGACCGTCATAAAGAAACGTTTCTTATATCTAAATATATTTCTGGCCGTAACCTTATGAATGAAATTGAAACGTTTCCAAACAAAAGGTATGCGCTCCAAAAGGATCTTTTTGCCATCTTTCGGTGCTTTAGGACGCATCAGTTGACTTGGCACATCCATCAATTCTTTATAAACTGCTGCAAATGCTGCAGCTATGGTAATCAATGATACGATACCGATCGATAGTACAGCTAATCCTATTTGAAATTGTAATTGTACTCCGGGAAGGGTATACATGATATTCCATGCATTATAAATCACGGTTGGGAATACGATCATCCCGATTACAGAACCAAAGATACCACCGAAAATACTTGCGACACCCGCATAAGCAACATATTTCACCGCAATGCTTGTTTTAGAATAACCCAATGCTTTTAAGGTTCCGATTTCTTGACGCTGTTCATCTACCATTCGTGTCATCGTTGTCAAACATACAAGGGCAGCAACCACAAAGAAGAACAATGGGAACACCTTCGCTATTCCACCCATTCTATCCGCAGCACTACCATAATCTCGATAGGAGTAATGAGAATTACGATCCAACACATACCATTGAGGTGTTTCCATCGCTTTAATATCTTCCTCGCTCTTATCTAGCTTTTCTTTGGCTTCTGCCAATTTTTCCGCACCGTCTTTTTCTTGCTTTTCCAATGTAATTTGTCCACTTATTGCCTGTGCTTTTCCATCATCGATCTGCTGTTGAGCAGCATCAAACTGATTTTGAGCATCTAATTTGGCCTGTGCTAATTGTTGTTTCCCTACTTCGATCTGCTGTTGGGCATTGTTGATTTGTTCATCCAATGCACTCAACTGACTCATACCGGCATCTAAGGTTTCTTGTAAAATATTCAATTGCTGTTTCAAAAGATCCAACGTAGGTAACGCATAGGTCTTTGTCATCTCTAATGTCTTCTTTTTTTCCTCTAACAATGTTTTTTCTAATTCGGTAAGATCCGGTTGCGCAAGTTGATCTTCTACCTCTTTGATTTGTCGATCTAAATCAGATACTTGTTCCTTTGCATCCTCGATCTTTTGATTCAACTCAGCGCTTTGGACATCAAAGCTAGCCTTTTCTTCTTCTAATTTTCCTTTTAGCACATCGTATTGTGATACCAACGCTGTCAACTGTGCTTCACTTTGTTCAATTTCCTGTTCTTTCGATGCTAACATCTGTTGTGTTGATAATTGATTGGCATTTAAGGTTGCCTGTGCGATCAAAGTCTGATCATGTGCATCACTTAGCTGATTCTTCGCTTTCTTGATTTCTTCATGAAAGGCTTTTTCATTTTTCTCATATTCTTTACGGCCATCTTCAACCTTTTTCAAAGCTTTGGCTTTGATTTCTTCAAATCGAATATCTGCACGTTCTTCTCCTAATGACGTAATTTCTGTTTTCACGGAATCAATGGCGTCAAAATAATCCTCACTATAGGAATTATAATCTTTTGCACCCTTGATGGTAACATAGATTTCCGTATATACATCCATCGTAAAATTCCCTTCGGGAATAAAAATATATTGATCAATACTACCACTACCGATCGAAGAGCTTCCTTTTTCATAGGATAAATAATTTGGTGTCGTCACCTCTCCTACAATTGTATACGTCGTATTTTTCAAACGATCCTTTAGATCCTCATCATTTCCACTGCTTAACGTAATGGTTGTTCCGATCTTTGCACTTCCTCCCTTGATTTCTTCGTGCTCGATCACACATTCATTTTCTTTTTCAGGAAGTCTACCATTGATGATACGCATTTGATTGATATAATTGTTGTTATGCTCTGTTTTCCCCATTGGAAAAGACATCACCTTTATGACACTTTGTTTATGATCAACGGTATTCAATGCATCAATGGAATAGCTTGGATATACACCTTCTACCCCATCCACCTTAGAAATGGCATCAGCATCTTCTTTTGTCATACCAATCGTAGACATCAGCTTTAGATCCATAAAGTTATACTCATCAAAATAATGATCCGCACTGTTCTTCATCACCGGAACACTTGCTCTTACACCGGCAAAAAACGCTACCCCAATGGCAACGATTGCAAATATAGAAAGAAACCGCCCTAACGATTTGCGCATTTCTCTTATGATGTCCTTTCTCAGTGCAGAATATTTCATCAATACTCGATCCTTTCTACTGGTAATGGATGTTCATTTATTGTAATACTTTCTATTCTTCCATTGCGAACCTTAATGACCTTATCTCCCATTGCCGTTAATGCTAAATTATGAGTGATGACGATCACACTAACCCCTCTTTGATTACAAGTATCTTGAAGTAACTTTAGAATTTGTTTTCCTGTATGATAATCTAGTGCACCGGTTGGTTCATCACATAATAAAAGCTTTGGATTTTTCGCAATCGCTCTTGCAATCGCAACTCGCTGTTGTTCACCACCGGATAACTGTGCCGGAAAATTCCCACTACGCTCACTCAATCCAACTGCTTCGATCGTTTCATCGATATCTAATGGATCCTTACAAATCTGCGCCGCAAGCTCTACGTTTTCTTTTACGGTCAAATTTTGCACCAGATTATAAAATTGAAATACAAATCCAATATCATAACGTCGATAGGTAGTTAATTGTTTCGCATTATACTTACTGATTTCTTTACCATCTACAAAGATGTTCCCACTACTACAGCTATCCATACCACCTAAAATATTTAAGATCGTACTCTTACCTGCCCCACTCGCTCCGGCGATAACAACGAATTCCCCTTTATCAATCGTGAAATCTACACCACTCAATGCTTCGATTTCCACCTCTCCCATTTTATAAATTTTTTTGACATCTTGAAATTCAATATAGGCACTCATATACATCGACCTTTCCAGTATACTTTCTTTTCTATATTATACAGGAAATTAAAAAACTTTAACAGTACAACCAAAGGTTTTTCACTTTCCCCTTTTGCTTCAACTTTCGTATCTAGTATAATAAGAATGCAATTCTATGAATGAAAGAGGGATCTTATGAATATTTATATGGAATTATTTGTTACTTTTATGAAAATCGGCGCTTTTACCTTTGGTGGTGGTTATGCAATGCTACCTCTGATACAAAAGGAAGTCGTTGAGAAGAAAGGTTGGGCAACGGAAGAGGAAATCATGGATTATTATGCGGTCAGTCAATGTACTCCCGGCATCATCATGGTGAATACTGCTACCTTTATCGGTTATGATCAAAAAGGAGTATGGGGTGGGATCATCGCAACATTAGGTGTCATCACACCAAGCATTATCATTATTTTGATGATTGCTTCTTTATTAACTGCCTTTTCCTCTTTGGCTATCGTTCAACATGCTTTAGCAGGAATCCGTGTAGCGGTTTGTGTCCTGATTTTAAATGCCATTGTCAAGTTGTGGAAAAATGGAATTAAGGATACCTTTGGTATGCTGTTGTTCCTTATCGTGCTCATTGCTGTTACTTTTACCACATTACCGACTGTTTTATTCGTAATATTAGCTGCATTCTGTGGTGTTGTATATCATCGCATACGTAAGAATGGAGGTGCTTGATATGGATCTGACATTGCTTCTACTTGCCTTTTTTGAATTTTTCAAGACCGGATTATTTGCTTTGGGCGGAGGTTTGGCAACCATTCCTTTCCTTTCTGAGATGATAGAAAAATATCATTGGTTCACAACGAGCATGCTAACGGATATGATTGCAGTCAGTGAATCTACTCCAGGAGCGATCGGAATCAATATGGCAACCTATACCGGTTATCATATCGCAGGAATACCTGGTGGGATCATCGCAACACTAGGCCTTGTTGCTCCAAGTATCATCGTTATTTGCATCGTCGCTCGCTTTTTAAAACGTTTTAAGGATAGTAGCATTGTTCAATCTATCTTTTATGGTATACGACCTGCTGTCACAGCTTTGATTGCTTCTGCCGGTATTTCTATTTTCATTACAGCTTTATTTCAAGAGGGAAAACAACTCTTAGATATCATACGCTGGCCTTGTGTCTTGTTATTTCTTGTCATCTTTTATCTTTCCACTAAGAAAAAATGGCATCCGATCTTATGTATTGCATTATCCGCAGGAATCGGTATTCTCTTTCAGTTATAAATCAAAATAAGTTCTCATAAGATAACATGAGAGCTTTTTTTATGATCATAGATATAAAAAAGTTCCCAACAACCTATTTAAAAGTGTTACAATACTTACATAGGAGGCAAAATCTATGAACCTTACAAAAAAACAAATGACCATACTTGGTAGTGCTGTTGTTGCTGTTGTCATCATCATCGGGGGTATTTTCTTTTATAGGAATGCACAGCCATCAGCAGACTCTGCATGGAAAAAGTACCAAGAAGCATGGATCAAAAAAGATTATGAATCGATGTATGCTATGCTCAGTACACAAGCGAAAGAAACTCATGATCATGATACCTTCATCAAAAAGTATCAAAATATCTATGATGGAATTGAAGCTAGCAACATCAAAATAGAAACAAAAGATATCCTAGATAACGATCAAGGAAAAACGGCTGCTTATCATCTGTCTATGGATAGTATCGCCGGTCCCATCGCATTTGATCAAACAGTGGAAATTGTAAAAGAAGATGGCGAATATAAGCTGAATTGGAGTTATGCACAAATATTTCCGCAAATGCAAGACGGAGATGGTATCACCATTTCTACAGAAGATGCAAAACGTGGGGATATCTTAGATCGCAACAATGAACTTCTTGCCACAGATGGCGAAGTACTTGAGGTTGGCGTTGTTCCTGGAAAACTATCATCGAAAAATGAAATCAAAACCTTAGCAAAACGTTTAGACATAAGTGCAGATGCCATTGAACAAGCAATGAGTGCTAGTTGGGTAAAAGATGATCTTTTTGTTCCTGTAAAAACAATCTCAAAGGATACGGATTTTAAATATGATGATTTACCCGGTGTGAGTGTTCACTCAACTACTGCTCGTATATATCCTTATAAAGAACTATGTGCTCATTTCACAGGCTATGTACAGACCATCAATGCCGAAGAATTAGAGGCACATCAAGGACAAGGCTATACTGCGACAAGCATTATTGGAAAAAGTGGTCTGGAGAGTATTTATGAAAGTAAATTACATGGTCAAAGCGGAATTGCGATTCAAGTCGTAAGAAATGGAAGCGTTGTAGATACCATTCAAAAATCAGAAGTAAAAAATGGTGCCAATATCAAAACGACCATCGATGTTAATGTCCAAAAGAAAGTATATGAACAGTTAAAGAAAGATCAAGGTGCCGGTGTTGTCATGAAACCGGATACCGGTGAAGTACTCGCATTAGTATCTACACCTGCTTATGATCCCAATGACTTTTCTCTTGGTATGAGCAATGAAAAATGGAATGAATTAACAAAGGATAGCGATAATCCATTGGAAAATAGATTCACAGGTTTATATGCTCCAGGTTCTACCTTCAAGGCAATCACAGGAGTCGCCGGCTTAGATACCAAAGCCATGAGTGCTGAAGATGATTTAGGTCAAGCAGCAAACAAGAAATGGCAAAAAGATTCCAGTTGGGGCGATTATTATGTCACCACAACAACAGCCTATGATGGAGCGGCAAACCTTGAGAATGCAATGATTTATTCAGACAATACCTACTTTGCGAAAGTTGCGTTAAAGATGGGCGCATCTTCTTATGCCAAACAACTTGATGCATATGGTTTTAATGAAAAGATGGATTTCCCATTCGCAGTGAAAGCAAGTAGTTATGGAGAAGCAAGCGATTTAGAAAAAGATATTACCCTTGCGGATACCGGATATGGTCAAGGAAAGCTACAAGTATCTCCGATTCACTTAACAGCAATGTATGCTATGATACAAAACAAAGGAACCCTTCCTATGCCTTATCTTCTTTATCAAGATGGTAAAGCTAAGGTGTGGAAAGAACAAGCCGTTAGTGAAACAAGTGCTGCTATCATGCAAAAGGACTTAATTGCTTCTTATGCCCAATTTGGTGAAAACCCAGCCAATGCCGGAGGCAAGACCGGAACTGCAGAAGTTGGTGATAAAGAAATCGGATGGTTATGTTCTATCAATCAGGATTACGCTATCACCTTAATGGTAGATCATACAGAAAATGTAGGTGGTAGTAAATACGTCGTACCATTGATGCAATCGCTTTGGAGAAGTTTATTAGAATAACATTAAAAAACAGCATAGCTGTTTTTTTCTTGAATTTAGTCTTGATATTTATGATCTATTTCATATTTCCTTTGTCTTGTGTTTAATATAGAAGATAACAAAATCCGCTGGACGAATCGGCGCAACCCCAATCACACAAATCAATCTGCCTTCACGAATATCATCCTGTGACATCGTACTCGTACCAACATTAACAAAGAATGCTTCATCCTCACTGGATCCTACCAATGCCCCATTTCTCCACAGCGTATGAAGAAACACACGAATGCTTCCCTGTACACGCATCCAAAGATAGATATCATTTTGTTCAAATTCAGCCCATTGTGTAAGAACACGGATACTTTCCTCCATATAAATAAAGAGTCTGCGTATATTGATATATTTCCAAGATGCATCAGAAGACATTGTTCTGGCTCCCCAAACACGGGTGCCCTGACCTGGCAATGTTCGAATCAGATTAATCCCCCTTGGATTTACCATCCCTTGATCCCTCTCATTATAATTTTCACTTAAGCCGGTACTATGACAAACAATCTCGTTTGCAGGCGCTTTATGTACGCCACGGAACTTGTCTACACGTGCATAAATACCTGCCATGGAAGCACTAGGTGGGAAAAAGGTACTTTTTTTTATAATCGGATCAAATATTTGAAGCCATGGATGATAAATGGCAGCATATGAGGAATCAAAATGAGAACGATACGTCATCATTTCTTCTACACTTTGTGTATCCTTTGGCATATCCAAAATCGCAAAACGATTTGCCATATTTTCACAATGCTTGATCAATGCATTTTGTACGTTTGGAATGGTTACTCCCGGTATCGCCATAATACTGACATCATCCACATCCATAAAAGCTTCTAGACCAGTACGTCTACCAGGCCCTTCATCATAACCTAAAAATAATTCTTCACTCTCTTCTATCACGGTTTTCCCACCCTTTAAAAAACCGGTATAGCCTGCATCATCAAGTTGAAACTTCGCCATCCAAGTAATGAGATGATCCATAGTTTCTTCTTTCATAGAAA
This sequence comes from Hoskinsella mucinilytica, assembly GCF_045223415.1. Taxonomy (NCBI): domain Bacteria; kingdom Bacillati; phylum Bacillota; class Erysipelotrichia; order Erysipelotrichales; family Erysipelotrichaceae; genus Hoskinsella; species Hoskinsella mucinilytica. Next base: position 18,603 of record NZ_JBEQZJ010000024.1, read on the forward strand.
ACATTACATGTAACAAGTTTCCTTCTCCCATAACATGGTTTACATAATCCTCAGCTTCTGGATTCAATGATACATGATAAGTTTCTGCATGATCATCACCTTCTGCTCGCATGAGAAAACCGATTCTATATAATAATATGGAAGGTATTTGATGATCGTCTACATATGGAATCGAAACATTATGTTCCAGCTCTAGCTCTGTTTCACGTATACTGACAATACGGTTGTATTCTCTTCCTTCACCACAAACAAGTTCCACAAGATCTCCTACCATATATCCAAACGTACTTTTGACATGAAAAATCCGCTGTTCTGGATCCTTCGCTTCTTCTAATAGATTTGTTTTCATCAACCGCTCTTTTTCTATCGTGATACGCATTTCATTTCCCCATGCACCTACACTACTTGCTTCCAGATGCAAGTCAACACCTTCATGAGATAGTTCTAAGACAGCCGCCGTATCTTGATTACTTGCGACACGCATAACATAACATTGACTGCCACCATTACAAAAGAACTGTTCCACTCCATACGCCAGATGTCGATATTTTACAGAGTCATCTAAATATCCCCCAAACATACTACAAAAATGTGAAAATGAAGTGATCAATACCGGTTTTCCGATAACAGGTCCTCGCTTTGCTAGTCCGATAAATCCAACTGTTGATGTAGCTACACCTTCCCCTGGTCCTGGTCCCTCGTCAAACTCCTCTACATAAACACCCGGTGATCCATATTCTGCCATGATACTTCCTCCTTTTTATGTACTCATTCATAATGTCTTACTCTATCATATATTGTATCACATCTATCTGTTTTTCACTGAATCATTCCACATTTTAAAATCAGTCTTGAAAAGTGATTTCTATTCTGCAAATCATATAACTCATATAAAAAAGATGCCATTTTTTTGACATCTCGATAGATTTCTTTTATTTATTCCCAGTTTCTTTATGAAATGTTTCCGAAAATATCTGTTCGATATATTTTTCAGCAATATCTTCATGTGTTACATTAACACTCACATAAAAATTTTCTCGAAATTCTGATAATGGTATGTTGATTTCTTTTAGAAATCTCTTGACTGATTTTGCTTGCTCAACGATCCATATTTCATAAATAAAATAATCTACGTGATCCATCACTATCACTTCATATAACATTGGACTCCCTTGTGCACTTCTTATCTCTATAGGTATGCACAAATAAGGGCCTAGAGGAAATACGTTATCTTGAAAAGAATTTAAAACCCTCATATTCTCAGGAGCGGATAAATCTGCACAGATCCCAAACCCATCATGTTTTTTATAGCTCATAGATACCACCTCTTTTATCTACGTTATAATCTTACATATCACTTTTTTCTAGTTGTATACTAACATTGTTTTTCATATCGATTCCTACTTTACCTTATTTACGATGAAATGAAGTTCATCAAAACTTTAATATATCCAAAAAAAGCAAATGAATGCATTACTTTTCATTTGCTTTTTATAACGATACGATTGCTATCTCAGCACTTCATAGCTCGTGATGTGTCGCTGACAGTCGCTTGTTATGATACTTTCTTCCAACGTTTTAGTGTAGGAAACCATGCCATCATTCTTGCTCTGGCTTCCTCTTCTTTTAAATCAGGATTTGCTTTCAACATAGGTTGAATACAATATTCAATCATTTCCTCCATCGTTCCATGGAAGGTATATGCTCCATCCTTATAACAATATTCACAATAATCTTGACTCTTGCTTCCATCTTTATTGGTTCCATATAATTCATCTGTTTCGCCCATTGGCATGCCACAGCATTGACAAAATTTTTCTTCCATCTTGTCGTCCTCCTTTTTATGAACAAAGTATACCAGCTTAAAGTTGACACCCTATGTCAGGTAAAGAAAAGATATCGCTTATTTTGCGATATCCATTTTATAAATCTTATTTCAAAATACTAGGATCTTCAAATATTTGTAATGCTGTAAGCGCCATCGCTTTGGCAGCAACATGTAAGGTATGTTGTGCATGTTCTCCATGAACATACTCAAGAAACGCTTCATGATGTGCGAATACTTTAGGTCTTGCGCCTGTATCAATTTCACAATATACCGTAGGACAAACCTGCGAAACATTTCCGATATCACTGGATCCACTAGCTTCTTCATCTTTTTCCACAAAGGAAGTTACGCCTAAATCCATAAGATTTTGTTTTAACAGGGTTCTCATTTTTTCATGGTAGTTTAGATCATCATAAGAGTTTTCAAAATTATGATACTCTAAGCGTGCTCCACTCATCAACTCTGCTCCTTTTGCACAATCAATGATACGCTTGGTCAGTTCCTTTAGGTAAGCACGATCTTTTGCTCGGATATAGAAACGACAACTTGCTTTATCCGGAACCGTATTGCAAGCAATTCCACCTTCTGTCACGATACCTGCTACACTGGCATCTTTGCGCATATGTTGACGAAATGCATTGACACCGGCAAACATCAGTTGAACACCATCTAGTGCATTCACACCTTTTTCCGGATATGCTGCCGCATGAGCAGCTACACCATGGAAATTAAATTCGATGGAATCCATGGCCAATGTCACAACATTAATGTTATTTTCCGCACCCAAATGCATCTGAAGTGCTGCATCGATATCATCAAAGGCACCACGTTTTACCAAATCACATTTGCCCCCTAGGGTTTCTTCTGCAGGTGTACCGATCACAACGATACTTCCATTGATTTCATCCTTCATTCCTGCTAGCGTAATGGCAGCTCCAAAGGTAGAAGCTGCGATCCAATTATGACCACAAGCATGTGCATTCTGTTTTTTCTCAAGTCCATATCCGGGTAACGCATCATATTCCGCAAGAAATGCTACCTTTACACCTTCTTTACATGGTAGCTCCGCACGAAATGCCGTAGGTATATCCAAATAAGGCATTGTGACAATAAAGCCTTGTTCCCTTAGCTTTTCCACAAGATATGCACTGGACACATACTCTTCGTTTCCTAATTCAGGATGTTCAAAAATAAATTCACTGACCTCTTCCATCAAAGAAGCCTTTTGATCTGCTAATTCAAATAATCTTTTTTTTCTTTCCATATCTTACTCCTAATATCCGATCACAACTGCAATACATAATAATACGATAGAAGCTACAAATAACATACCGAATAATGGTGTTACAAATTTATACCATTTATTGATAGGAAGGCGCATGATTCCACACATCATAAAGACACTGGTTGGCCAGAATATGTTAGAGAACCCATCACCAAATTGATAGGCAAGCACACTGACTTGACGGCTCACACCGACCATTTCTCCTACCGGTGCTAAAATCGGCATCGTGATCAAAGCCTGTCCCGCACCACTTGGTATAAAGAAGTTGATGATATTTTGTACGACCAGCATACCCATGGCACTTAACATACCTTCAAAATTTGTCAATATATTGCTTAACCAATATACGATGGTATCGATGATATAAGAATTATCCATAATGATCGGAATACTTCTACTAATTCCTACCAATAATGCGCCATACATCATTTCCTTACTGGCTTCAATGAAAAACTCTGCAATCTGACTTGGTGTAAACTTTGATATCAACCCGGTTACGATCATCATGATGATAAACAAGGTCGCTATTTCATCAATATACCAACCAAATTGTATCGTGCCGATCAACAGCATCGCAATGGTAAATACAAACAATAGACAACTGATTTTATGAGTCATCGTAAATTTGCTTTTCATAAGCTCCTCTTTGGAACCGACTTCTAACATATCAAGCTTTTCTCCATATAAAACAGAACAAGTTGCATCTTTTTTCACCTTATGTGCATAATGCCAAACATACCATATGGCAATTGCCATGAAAACAGCAAAGCAAACAACACGATAAGCAAGTCCACTGAATAAGGTAACACCAGCAACTTCTTGCGCTATACCGATCGTGAAAGGGTTGATGGTTGCGGATGCAAACCCGATCGCAACACCAAGATAAATGATACTACCACCAACAATAGCATCATAACCAAGGACAACAGCAATAGATATAAATACAGGTAATAACCCATAAGTTTCTTCAAACATTCCCATAGTAGAACCAAGTAATCCAAAGGTAATCATACATACCGGTATGATTAGTTCAATGCGATCACCGATCTTTCGCAAGATAAAACCAACCACAGCATCAAAAGTTCCGTTTTTAATTAAAATATAAACAAATGCATAGGCAAATACAATAAAGAAGATGATTTGCGCCGCATCTACAAATCCTAGCTGAATACTTTTAAACATATCAAAGATAGAGCATCCAACTTTATCCACAGCATGATAACTACCGGGTACAACAATCGTATTACCCGCAGCATCTTCCACACGATCAAATACACCAGCAGGTACTACATTCGCTAAAATCGCAGTTAGTATGGTCATCATAAAAATAATGACATAGGCATGGGGCATTTGAAACTTACGTTCCTTTTTCTTATTCATAAACGAATTCCTCCAAAATAAAAGTCCTTGCATCCCAAAACATGCAAAGACCTACATTGGTTTACTTTGACGTTTTAAGATAGCGCTCCTTTACGTGAATCATAAAGGCAGTGGCATGTCTATTAAACATACCCCCAGCAAATGCTTTGAACACATTTACTTCGGCGTATCATCCTTTCAGATACCCTCATTGACGTTCAGTCTACGATATCCTACTCTTAATCAACGCACCTCCACTTAAAAACAAGGCTTGTATAGTGTACCATCCTTCTATCATAAATGCAACTGATATCCTCTTATTTTAGTGAATCATTTGATTGACAAAGTTTTCCTTTTTCTATACACTAAACATAAATTCATAAGGAGGAATAGAATGCAACTGATATTAGATCAAGTCAAAAAATCCTTTGGTGATAAACAAGTCCTAAAGGATTGCAGTTTTACCTTTGAACAGGGTAAGATCTATGGCTTATTAGGGAGAAACGGTAGTGGAAAAACAACGTTGTTTAATTGTATTGCACAAGAAACACCAAGTGAGGGGCATGTCTTTATCCAAGATCATCAAGGAAAAAGAGAAATCAATGAAATGGATGTCGGATATGCATATAGTTTACCAATTTTACCTGAATTTATGACTGGATATGAGTATATAAAGTTTTATATGGAAATTAATCAAAGTAATTTAGACAAGCGAATAGATATCGATGATTGTTTTCGTCTTATGCGTATCGAAGAGGATGATCGCCATCGTTTGATCAAGGGGTATTCTCATGGAATGAAAAACAAACTACAAATGTTAAGTTTTCTTTTGACCCATCCGGATGTCATTTTATTAGATGAACCACTCACTTCTTTTGATGTCGTTGTCGCAAGTGAAATGAAGCAATTATTATTACAGATGAAGTCAGATCATATTTTATTGTTCTCTACACATGTTTTACAACTAGCAAGTGATCTATGTGATGAAATCATCTTATTGAATCATGGTGAATTAGAGTTATTGGATCATGAGCTATTGAACAGTCCTGATTTTGAAGAGCGTGTCGTAGCCATGTTAAAGGAAGATGATCATGTGGAATGATATTTATCTTTTACATCGTGTAATTGCGACCAAAAAGGTCAATGGCTTTTTATACTTCCTACAAAAACTTCCATGGATCGGAAAAAAAATACCGAACAAAGTGTATCGCTTACTTGGATTGAAACGATTCCTTAGTATTTTGATGATCGTATTTTCCCTACTTGGGAGCCTTTTAAAAAACTTTCTATATTTATTTCTTGTTGTTTTATTGCCTATTTTATTATCAAGCATGGAAAGTGATACCTTAGATTTTGCTTTATCCCAACAATTATGTTTGATGATCTATCTGCTATTTACCGGATGTTGCGGTGCCTTGTTAAATGGTCTGCTTTGGCGTGCAAGTGATGAAACCTATATCATGATTCGTCTATTACATATGGAATCCAAACGATATCTTTTAACCCAAAGTCTATATCAATATGGATGGAATACGTTGACACTTATGATTGCTGCCTTCATCACCAATGTTATATTACGACTGCCCTTTTGGTACGCCATGCTATTCGCATGTCTTTATCTATGTAGCCATGTCAGCTTAGATGCTATCTATTTATATTTATATGAGAAAAAAGCAACCTTATTTATGATGAACAATAAATATAAATCCATAATTCCAATCGTCGTATTCTTCCTTGCGATATTCCTTATTTGGCAGCGTCCTAGCATGCCATATATCTATCACATCTTTTTCATAGTATGCTTTTGTTTTGGTCTACTTAGCCTATGGGCCATCCATTATCTAAAGCAAAGTCAATCCTACAAAAAACTTGTTTTGTTGTTGATTGAAGAAAGTGCTTCTTTGGATCTATTGACCAAATCAAAAGGTGATAATCATCAAGTCGATGTTGTGTTAAATGAAAAAGATTATACCAAAGAAGAGCTTAAACAAGGGATCACCACAAAGAAACATGGATATGCTTATATGAATGAACTCTTTTTCAAACGTCATAAGCGCTTGATCTATAAACCGATCAAACGTAGAGTGATCATCATACTTGTGCCAACCGTTCTTTTGTTTGTATTATCTTTCTTCATAAAAGATGTACTTGAACCGACTTCTCTTATGGCACTACTTCCTCCCTTTGTATTCCTACTTTATTTGTTAAACATCTCAGAAAGAGCATGTCGTGCAATGTTTATGAATTGCGATGTTTCTTTATTACACTATGGTTACTATCGCCAGAAAGAAGCAATCTTCACCAATTTCAGAATACGCCTATGGACCTTATCAAAATACAATTTGTTTCTGGTTGCCCTCGTCTGTTTATCTATCAATCTGATTGCATATGTATACAAGATCACCTTCACTTGGCAAAGTTTACTTTTATTTGATTTCACCTTAATCGTATTATCCTTCTTTTTTAGTCTTCATTACCTTTTTGTATACTATATCTTTCAACCATATAACGAGGAACTAGATATGAAAAATCCATTTCTATCCATCCTTAACGCTATCGTTTATTTTCTATGTTATCTATCTCTACGAATCGAAGGCTCCTATGTATTTACCATTGGCGTATTGATCGTAACCTTACTTTATATTGCCATTGCTTCCCTTCTTGTATGGAAGCTTGCGTTTAAGACTTTTCATTTAAAATAGAAACCGTTATAATAAAAACGAAAGGAAGGATACCTATGAAATTTCATATTGCACATTGCAACATCAATGTAACTGATTTAGAAAAAAGCATTGCTTTCTATGAACAAGCATTGGGACTTCACGTTGCTCATAAGAAACAACAAGAGGATTTTATTCTTTGTTATCTAAAAGATGACAACACTCCTTTTGCATTAGAATTAACTTGGCTCAAGGATCATCCACAGCCTTATGAATTAGGAGAGAATGAGAGTCATATCGCATTTGAGGTTGATGATTTCGATGAAGCATACCAATTGCACAAGGATATGGGTTGTATCTGTTTTGAAAATCAAGAAATGGGAATCTATTTCATCCATGATCCTGATGATTATTGGTTAGAAATTGTTCCTGCATCCAAAAACGCCTAAGCATTAGACGTTTTTTTATATGCTGATCTAAAATCATTCACAAATACTATATGATGATTTCAATTATGGGTAACATAAGATAGGCATCCTCCTTGTAATTTGATAAGGACAAGACTATAATGAGGACGACTAAAAAGTGAGGACCTATGAAACAATTAACGTTAGAAAATTTTACAGAATTAGAACCATATATCAAAGCCGCAAACTATAACGAATATAATTCTAATATCATTACGATGTTGATGTGGCAAACCCGTTATCCTGTCTATTTTGCATGCTATGAGCATTTTGCTATCGTATACAATCAAATGCCTAACATGCCACCTGTATGGTTAATGCCATATTGTGAAAAACAATACCGCTTTGAAGCAATTGAAAAAATCAAGGAACAAAGCCAAACATTGGGGATTGCCTTTGAAATACATTCTATGGTCAAGGAATTTAAAGATTGGCTATTAGAAGCATATCCTCAACAATTTCTTATTTGGGACTGTTACGATGCAAGAGATTATATTTATGAACGTAACCAACAAATGACCTTAGCAGGAAAGAAAATGCAGAAACGAAGGAATCATTTTCATGCATTCGAAAAACAATATGAAAACCGCTATATCTATAAATCTTTGGAAAAAGCGGATATCCCACATGTTTATGAATTTTTAAGCTATTGGAAAACACAAAAAGATGCGATGGATACCATCGATGTGGAAGAAGAAGGTATTCATTTCTTACTTGATCATTTAGATGAATTACCGATCCAAGGTGGCTGTATTTATATTGATGGTAAACTAGAAGCATTCAATATCACTTCCCTTGTCGCAAAGGATACCGTACAGATTCATGTGGAAAAGGCCAATAAAACGATACGTGGTCTATACATTGCGATCTTAAAACGATTCCTTGAAACATTGGATGATTCCATCAAATATGTCAATCGTGAGGATGATATGGGTTTACCTGAACTGAGAAAAGCCAAAACCGATATGCAACCCATCTCAAAAACGCAAAAATTCGGAAGTTGTTATGAGCCATGGGAAATAAGAAAAGCTCAAAAAGAAGATCTTCCTTCGATCAAGCAACTTTGGCTTACCAGTTTTGAAGATGAAACTTTGACATCTACTGAAGTATATTTTGAGCGTTTCTTTCATTTAGAAGATTGTTATGTATTGGCAAATAAGGAAATCCTCATCAGTATGTTACAAATGCGAAATATGGATATCATGCTTCATGGAAAGAAAGAGCATGTTTCCTTTGTTGTTGGTGTGGCGACCAATAAAGAATATGAAGGCTGTGGATATATGAAGCAATTACTAACCTATGCCATGAATAAAGCATCGCAAACACAACATTATACTCTTTTACAAGCCTATCATTGGGATATCTATCGCCCTTTCGGCTTTGAGGAACGCTATCATCTATGGAAAACCAAATTGGATAAGCAAGCCTATTCCCATTGTAATGGTAAACTAGCTCCATGTAGTGATGTAAATCAATTAGCAACACTTTATGAAGCTTTTACCTCAGATAAAGATGGCTATCGTATTCGAGATCATGCTTATTATGAAACGCTATTTCTACCAAATGCTTCCCTTTGGAATCAAAAGGTTCTTCTTTATGAGGAACAAGGAATTGCTTATGGCTATCTCTTATTAGAAGAGACACAAGATGAGATAACTATTTTAGAATGTATCTATACAGATCCACAAAAACTATCTTCTATGTTGGCTGCGTTTGCTCAAGAAACACGTAAGGTGTACGTTTATACTGATCAACAAACAGAAATAGCTGGTAGAAAAAAAGAAGTAACCTCAATGATGATTGCATCCTTGAAAGATACTCCTTTGCCAAGCGAACCTTTATTTATTCATGAAACCCTATAAGAAGCGAAACGCTTCTTTTTATTTTACTATTTCTGACAACTTATCTAAGGCTTGATCAAAACTGTATACAAGATAACCATGTTTTAACACTGCTCCTAACACATAATGATTCATACCATACGTAGGAATGTCATATTGATTGGCACTTTTTAAACGAATATCACTATTGATTCCGATAATGATAGCATTTGTTTTGATGGCAATACCCAATTCCACCATCACACCGGCATCCTCATTGGTTAGATCCGCAATAAAAATATCACATTCTTCTACTGCTTTTGTATCCGCTTCATAAATTTCTTCAGGTGTCGGTAATGTCTGTTTATTTTCATTGAAAGGCTGATCGATCGGATTAAAAATATCTAATTGTGGAAACCGTTGTCTCAACAACTCTCCTTCTCTTTTTCGCTGAGCTACTTCAGCTTCATTAAACAAAGAACCTGCAATATATGTTTTCATTTTATACCTCCTCGTATCGAAACGATTATACACAAATAATAGAAAAAAAGAAAGAAAAAGCTTAAGAATGAGTATACTGATACATGCTTACATGGTACAATAACATCAGGAGGTGATCTTATGAATGGTTACCAAATGAAAATAACAATAAAAGGGAGCAAGCCTCCCGTATGGAGACGAATACTCATTCCTAAAGACAGTAGCTTCTATCAATTACATGAAACAATACAAGCTCTATTTGGATGGATGGATTATCATTTATATGTATTTGATATTCCAAAGCTAAATATACAAATAGGTGGAGATGCATTAGATGAAGATATCTTTCATAAGGTACAACGTGATAATGAACATGCTTTATTTGAGTATCTGGATGAAGGGATGAAGTTTACTTATACTTATGATTTTGGGGATGATTGGACTCATCAGATCGTTGTAGAGAAAGAAATAGAGATGGAAGCATTACACCCTGTCTTAGTTAAATGGAAGGGCGATAATTTCGCTGAAGATGCCGGTAATGTCTGGGGATATGATGACATTGTAACACGTAGTCAGAATACTGCTGATCCTGAACATCAAGAACTGAAGGAATGGTTAGACATGCAACATATTCCATTTTGCGATCAGGATGTGCAAGAGCTATTAAGTGAAATCGAAGTCGATGCCATAGCCAAACGCCTAGATTCAAAACTTTCTCAACAATTAGATGAAGCCATTATGGAGTTAAAACATGCTTTGTCAAAAAAGACCATTGTGAATCTCTCTTTGATCGTGATGGAAACACCACAACAAACAAAATATATAGGATTCAACCAAACCAATCATGACATTACTTTACAAATATATGAGAATGAGACCGATTACCTACAAGGTGTAGATTATGTTTCCTCTACCTCTCAAGGTAACTTGTATGCAAATGCAATATGCTTAATATCTACATCGCTTCCTTTACCTGTTGATTCATGGAAAAGTAGCGATGGCTTGACCATCATAAAGAAAATGCGCACCGGTTATTTACCGATCGATCTCAACGATGAAGAAGCAACTACTGCTATCATTGATTTGAAACATATGACAAGTATCATTCAAATGTGGGATGAAAACGAGTTTCCTACTTATGAAACCAATGAATGTATCTATGCAAAAAAAGATGAACATGGATGGAGCGTTCAAAAGCAACTAATCAAATTAGAAGCGAAACGTCTTAAAATTGCAATCAATCAAAAAGAACTACAGACATTAGAAACAGAAGCAGCACGCAAAAAAGGACAGATCAAAATTGATTTGATTGCCATTCCTCAAAATGAAATATTGAATTATCAAACAGATGTCGTATTGGTGATAGAAGGCATCACAATGAATTCCGATGTAGTATTAACCAGAGAATCACTCAAGGATTTTTATTCCATGAATGAAGAAGTTCTTGAAGAAGTCATTGCTTTTTTATATGATGATGGCATACCTGACAAAATTCTAGTCAACAATGAAAATGTCAGATTTATGTTAAGTGGACTTTGTGAAGCATTGAAGATCAACTTAGGGATAGAATCTTTTATCACGAAGACACAGAAAGAGTTCTCCTATTCTTTTGAAGATGAGAATGACATGGAAATATTAGAAACAATGGCAAATATGGATAATGATGAGTTTATTGATTTTATACAAACATTAGGAGAAGATGAGTTAGTTGACTTTCAATCATTCTTGAAAAAATACATAAACGAGGAAGACTTAGAACAGATTTTCCAAGAAATCGAAGAAGATGATGATGATGATCATGATGAAGATGATAACAATCATAAGACAAGAAGCTTTGATGCCTAATACAAGACACTAAAAAAGAATGCAAATCAGATGCATTCTTTTTCTATGTTTGATTATTTTTCTATATATTGAATTGCGATACAATTCAACCCGGTATGTGCACTGATAACTGCACTGATCGTATTGATTTCAATATCCAATTCAGGATTCTGTTCTTTTAGACTATGCGAGATTTCCTCTGCTTTTGCATAGTAATCTGAATGAATGACAAATACCTTTCCTTGCTTTCCCTTTAAGAAAGCGCTGATATGATCCACTGCGAATGCCGCCGCTTTTTTCTCAGTTCTTACCTTTTCAAAAACATCGATCTTTCCTTTGGTTTCCGGTCCAATATATAAAATCGGTTTGATTTTCAATAATCCTGCTGCCGCTGCCGCTAAAGGTGTTAATCTACCACCACGTTTTAAATGCTGAAGATCATTAGGAAGAATCAAGGTACCACTACGTTCGATTTTAGCTTCAACCAATGCTTTCGTTTCCTCTAACGTCTTTCCTTCATCAACATACTGCTTCGCCAATAAAGCCACATAGCCCTGTAAATCACAAGTCGTATAGTTTTCAATCGTCACAACCGGTATATTCAAATCTTTTCCACAAACCTCTATAGAATTGAAGGTGGAGGACAATCCACTAGACAAAGGCACAGATAGAATTGCATCATATCCATCTTGTTTGATTTCCATGATGGTATCTTCAATCACAGACAAGATCGGCATACTCGTTTTAGGTGTATGATTTTGTCTCAAACGATCATACACTTCCTCTGTTGTAATATCTACGCCATCCTGAAAGGAGGATTCTCCATCAATCACTTGTAACGGCATAAAATATAATCCATGCTGTTTTGCCTGTTCCTTATTTAAGGCACTTCCACTATCTGTTAATACAGCAATACGCATAACAAAACCTCTTTTCTGTCGGTATCTTCATAAAAACACATCATCAAAATACCTATCCATAACAATTTTACACCTTTTTCCACAGAAATGAAAATAAATCGCTTCTTCCTCACCTAAGTGCTATTTCAATTCTTGGTGAAATCGATCCGGCACTTCCTCTTGCAATGAGCAATCTTCTAATAGCTCCATATAGGTATCATACACTCTTTGAGGTGTTTGATGAATACCGCCCTTATGAAACATCTGCATCGGAAAATCTCCATCTAATACCCAATACTCTTCACCGGTATCCACAGTAACCAACCAGATGCATACTTCTTTTCCATCCTCATCCATGGTTTCCTCAAGAACAGCATCCTGTACTTCTACCATGGTCAACATCTGTTGTACATGATCTATAACAGCTTCTTTTTTCCATTGTTCCAGCATAACATCACCTCCTCATACTTAGGTATCATAGCACCATTTCCTAAGAAAGAAAAGTTAAAATAAGGAAACATATTTCATAAAAATACGCTCAAACAAGAAAAGATGGCACAAAAGCCATCAGAATACAAAGGTTTGTTTGTTTCATATAAATGGTATCAAATGAATGATACCACTTGTATAAAGCTTTATATACACTAAATTCCTCTTTTATCTTCTAAACACATAAAAGAAGATTCCATACTATATGGTATTTGTCCTATAGAATGTAATCTTCTTTTGTCTTATCGTTCTTGTTTATTCTTCCCTACGTTTTTTCTACTTAAAACAACTAGCACACTTGTAGATATCCATAGCATTCCTACCCATATACCAAAATTACTCGTATCATAAGTCGCAGGTGTATCAGATAGATTCTCTTTATCCACTGTTGTTGTTTTATCTTCTCCTTTACCTAACACATACTCTCCGGTATAATTACCTTTGAATATAAAACGATATACTGTATATCCATCCTTTTGCTCTTGTGTTACATCAAAATCAATACCAGATAATAATACTTGATCATGATCCATCAATGTAAGATGTTCGATATCATCCAGTTTCACATCTGACTTTACCAATCCATCTGCACTCTTGGGATAAATGTGAAATGGTACTTCTTTTATTTCGATAAGTTCTCCATCATCTCCATAAAGCTCTGCTTTCATTACATAAGAGCCGGCAGCAACAGGTAAACCAGACCATTCCTTACCATCAGGATATACATAATAGTATCGTACTTGACCTCCATTGGTTTTTGCGACAGGTTGAAAAGCCTGATCGCCATACGTCCAATCTTTGATAGAAGGTCCTTCTAGAAAGGTTACATCTGTTTCTTTAATTTCAAAGGTTGTAGAAGCTTTTACAGCACCATAATATTTATTTGCCGGTAAACTTACCATCACCTCATATGATCCTGCTTTTTTAGGAAAATCTTGTGTATATTTTGCGTTTTTATCATTCAATGATTTGTACCAAATAGAAGCATCGCTTACCTCATGTGTACTAGAAGTAATCACAGCTTCATTGGGCTTATGACCTCTTGTCCACCCTTTCATAGAGATACTTACAGATCCCTTTGCTTGTTCGATCGTAAATTCTGCACTTTTTGTGAACATTTGATAAACATCCTCAGCATAAGCCGATTCAGGTATGGTAACCATCACTCTATATGTTCCGGGTGCTGTAGGCATATCTTTCAACTTATTACCAAAAGAATTGTAATAGGTGATTTCTGCCTTATTTAAATCAACATTAGGATCACTCGTTGTTAGTTTCACGATATCTTTTTCTTCAGGTTGTTCTCCATAAGTCCATCCTTTGATAAAGTTCGTAGTAACTTGTGCTTCTTTTTTCATAACAGTAAACGTATCAATACAAGTTAATTCTTTATAATCTCTATCATTACCTTTACTTTCCGGCACAGTTGCCTTCATAGCATACTTCCCGGGTTTTAATGAATTTAAAGTATCTTGATCCCAATCTTCATATGTGATATCTTGTCCATCTACCACTTTACCAAACAAAAGATTTACTTCACCCTTCTCAGAATTCAAACCGGAATTGGGAATGGAAGCTTTTTTCCCATAAGTCCAAGAATGGATGCTGGGCTCTACGATCCACTTATTTTGAAATAAGACATGAATATTCACATGTAAAGTTCCATTCTCATCCTTATAGTCATACTTTATATTAGAAACATATGGTGTAAGCATAGTTCCCTCTAGTTCAGCAACTTCTTCATTTTCCAATGTTATCTTACTGGTATCGATCCCTGTCGCTATACCGGATAGATCTATCTGATGATTTTCATCCGCACTTAATTCTACTTGCATTGTATCAGATGGTATAAAAGATCGATTACTTGCTGATGTTTTTATATAAAGAAGATTATTTCCATCAATGGTTCCCTCTAGATATCCTTGTTTACTCAAATCTAAACCGGTTAATCCAATGTTATATACATATAATTGTGTTAGCTTGGTATTTGCACTTAGATCCAAATTAACAATATGATTAAAATAATTCTCCTCTTCACTACCATGATTATCTAAAGAAAGCATGGTTAATTCTGTTTGATGACTAAGATCTAATGATGTTAATCGATTGTTATTTGCCGCTAACCTAGTTAAACCCGTATTTGTGCTGACATCTAGGCTCGTTAAAGCATTGACCTTACATTCTAATGTTTGTAAAGCTGATAAACCATGAACATTTAGCGTCGTTAATTGATTTTGATTACATTGAAGTTTTGTCAATTCTGTGTTGTTGCTTAAGTCTAAAGATACTAATTGATTGCCAGAGCAATTTAAACTTTTTAACTTCGTATGTTTACCAATGTCTAAAGATGCGAATTGATTATTGGCACAATTTAATTCCGTAATACTTTCAAAAAGTTCGATTCCCTTTCCATCTTTGATATCCCATCCACTGATATTCAAAGAACCACCATATCCTGATAAAATGGCTTTATCGATTTTCCCATCTTGGATGTAGTTTTGAAACATATAAGATATCACAGATCTAAAATTCGCATCCGGAAAACTCAGTTCCATATCAATCAATTCTACATCCTTATTCTTTGTGTTAGTTTCACTAATTTGTGCTGCATGGATGTTTACAAGTGGTGATATCCCTGTAGATAATCCCATATATGCCACTAATAAAATCGCAATCCCTTTGGTTGTACGTTTCATGCAAATCCCTCTCTTTCTCAACGCTTACATTTTATCAAAAAAAGAGTAGTAAAACAGATATGTGATGCATTCTTGAACATTCTTGAAGTTCCAAATGTCTATAGATACGATAAGTGATAAATATATTCTTTTTAATATGACAGACATTGTCATATTTATGTGTTATGATGAAACAGGTGATACAATGCAAACATTAAGATTATTTGAAATTCTCTACATTCTGTTACAACAGAGAAAAGCAACAGCTGCCCAACTTGCAGAACATTTTGAAGTAAGTGTCAGAACCATTTATCGAGATTTAGATGCCTTAACCTTAGCTGGTATACCCATTTATACCAATAAAGGAAAAAACGGCGGTATCTTCTTAAAAGAAGACTATGTTTTAAATCGAAGTTGTTTGAGTGATGAAGAACAAAACAAAATTTTATCTGCATTACAAAGTCTTCAAATTGTAGATAAAGAGGATAGCGAACTATTGCTGTCTAAGCTTTCGGCCATATTTCAAAAACCGAATACGCCTTGGATACAAGTAGATTTTTCTGACTGGTCTGATGATTATGATAAAGATATTTTTCAAATCTTTAGATCAGCAATTCTCAACCATCAGGTTGTCACTTTCCTATATTACGATTCCTATGGTAACAGCAAACAACGTAGTGTGGAACCACTTCAACTTTTATTCAAAGGTCAAGCATGGTACTTAGTAGCTTATTGCAGATTATCTCAAGGGCAGCGAACCTTTAAAATCAAACGCATGCGTAACATTGAAGTAACGGAAGAGCGATTTGTACGAGAATTGATAGAAACAAAGCATCATTATCAACAATACCAGATGGAAATGATACAAGTAGTGCTTCAAATTGATAAAAGCATGGGATATCGTGTATTTGAAGAATTCCCTCGAGAACAGATAGAAGAATATGAAGATCATTTCCTTTTACATACACGAATACCTCAAGGAGAAATGACCATTCCGATCTTATTGTCCTATGGTCCCTCTTTAACCATTCTAGAACCAATAGAATTAAGAGATCGTATGAAAAGCTATTTGAATCAAATGCTAGATCATTATAAGTAATATGACACAGGATGTCATATTCATTGTGTTATAGTAACTACGTAAGGAGATGAGTATTATGGATATCATAGATTTTAAAAAGAGTGAAAAGAAGATTTATATGCCATCAACAAAACCAACGATCATTGAGATACCAAAGATGAATTATATTATGATACATGGATCAGGTAACCCTAATATCGAGGGAGGAGAATATCAAAACTCGATACCTATCTTATATGGCATTCATTATGCAATTAAAATGAGCAAAAAAGGAACACGTGATATCAAGGGATATTATGATTATGTCGTTCCACCCTTAGAAGGACTTTGGTGGATGAATGGATTGCATGGTATTGACTATGTACACAAGGAAAACTTTCACTTTTGTTCCATGATGAGGCTTCCTGAATATGTGGATCAAGAAATCTTTGATTGGGCTTGCGTACAGCTACAAAAAAAGCATCCGGAATATGATCTTTCCATTGTTAGCTTTGAATCCTTTGAAGAAGGAATCTGTGCTCAAATGATGCATAAAGGTCCTTATGATGATGAACCCGCAACACTAAAACAACTGCTTAGTTATATTGATGAGCAAGGTTATGTCACAGATTATGACAGCATCTCTTCCGATGGTCAATTGAGAAAGCATCACGAGATTTATCTCAGTGATCCTCGCAAGTGCAAAGCGGAAACTATGAAAACGGTAATACGCTTACCGATCAGGAGAACGTAATTATGGAATACATCAAACTGACAAAAGAAAACATAGACAAAGAGCATATCTGTTGTGCCTTAAGTGACAAGGAACAGGTCGCAGAAAAAAAACATTGGTTAGCACAAAAAATGGATGATGGTCTTGTCTTTTATCGATTGAACGAGAAAGGGAAGGTATTTATTGAATACTTACCTGTGGAAGCCGCTTGCTTTCCTATACAAGCACGCAATATGATGTTCATTGACTGTTTATGGGTAAGTGGCAAATATAAGGGAAAAGGCTATAGTAGCGTATTATTGAATCAATGCATCAAGGATGCATCAGAAGCAGGAATGGATGGCATCGTTGTGATTTCCAGTCCTAAAAAAATGTCCTATTTAAATGACCCGAACTTTCTCATTCATCAAGGCTTTCAACTCTGTGATGAAGCGCTTCCCTTCCAATTGTATTATCTTCCCATTCATGATTCATGCGAAAAACCTTCTTTTCTACCAAATGCCAAAACCATGCGAACAAAAGAAGATGGTATTGTCCTGTATTATACGCCACAATGTCCTTTCGCATTGAAATATGCACAAATATTAAAACAGAGGGTCGAGGCCGCTGGCATCCCTATACATCTTCATCTTATCACAAGGAAAGAAGAAGCAAACACAGTACCTGCACCTTGGACGGTATATGCGCTCTTTGTCAACCATACCTATGTCACTCATGAAATTCTTTCAGAGAAAAAAATCGACCAATTGATAGAAGCCTATGGAAACCAAGCAAATTGATGATCGCTTTGTGATAGGAATCAGAACTGCACTAAGCAATTCTTTTACACAAAACATAAAGATCATTACAGCCTTTTGGAAAAGCTTCCACCATCTCATTCGTCGTTATCATCTACAACAAGGTGCTGATTATGTGAAATATGGACTTACCTTTCGTGAAAACGGTAGTTTATATTACGCATGTACCATACCTGCCAAAGACACCTATCCAAATGATTTTGAAATTTTTAAAATCCCACGAAGTACCTATGTGATATCAACACACGTTGGACCAATGACCTCTCTTCCTGAAACAATCAACCATTTGATGAAGGAAGCACTTCCCCAACAAGGATATAGCATCAAAGATATCTCTTTGATCTATTATGAATGTTATCAAAAAGGCTTTCTTTTTGAACAAGATACCTCATTGATCACATTAGGCATTCCCATTCATATGTCCAATCCTACACAGATGCTTTCTATTCCAGCCAAATCGATTCTACAAGGAAATGGACAATGTCAAACAGGATGGAATTGGTTTGGTATGGATTACAACATGAATTTATATAAAGGCTGTCCTCATGGCTGTATCTATTGTGATTCACGTAGCGCCTGTTACCAAGTAGATAACTTTGATATCGTCAGAAAAAAAGAACATGAATTAGAGATTTTGGAGAAAGAGTTAAAACGAAAGAAAAGAAAAGGAGTTGTCGGAATCGGCGCTATGTCTGATACTTATCATCCCCTTGAAAAAACACAACAGATGACCAGAGGTGCATTAAAGCTACTTCTTCGTTATGGTTATGGTGTTGGTATCGATACAAAAAGCGATTTGATTCTTCGTGACCTAGACTTATTACAGGCAATTTCAAAACAACATTCTTGTATCATAAAACTAACGATCACCACTGCAGATGACAAGCTTTGTCGTATCATAGAACCTCATACGGCCCTTAGTTCTCGTCGCTTTGAAGTGTTAGAAGCACTACATCAAGTGGGTATCTTCGCAGGCATTCTATGTATGCCTATCCTTCCTTTTATCAATGATACATCTGAAAATGTGAAATCCATAGTAGCACTTGCCGCAAAGCATCATGCAAAATTCATCTATCCCGGCTTTGGTGTAACCTTGCGACAAAATCAACGCAGTTATTTCTACTATCAGCTTGATCATCATTTCCCTGGAAAACGCAGTCTTTATGAAACCTATTACCATAATACTTACTCATGTAATTCCTTACACGAAAAAGAACTATATCATATATTTCAAACAGAATGTGAACGTTATGGTATCCTCTACCACATGAAGGATATCGTACATGCATATAAAAAAGATAAGACCCTAGAACAGTTGACATTATTATAAGGAGGAACCTATGTCATATTATTTAAAAGAAGTCACCATACGTAGTGACAATACCTTGGAAGGATTGAAAAAAATAGAAGAATTATGGAAAGCCGTAATGGATGGTAGCCTTCCTATCTTATGTGATAGTGAACATCAAATGCGCCAGGGAATCCTACCGGTTGCTTGTTACAGCAATTATGCTAGTGATGAAACCGGTGCATACGACTTAGGAATCATGGCAGTAGATCCAAGCTTTTTTCAAACCATGGAAGAGCTAGTTGCGGCAAAACAATATCGAAAATATGAAGCAATCGATGAGGATATCGATGTATGTACAAAAAAAGTATGGGAAATGGTTTGGCAAGATTCCAAGAATCAACGAATTCAAAGAACCTTTACCAAAGATTATGAAATCAGTATGCCGATTGCATTCTCTGAAGATGGAAAAGCACACTGTACCTTATTTATTTCCATAAGATCATGAAACTATGATGAGATCACCTCATCATTTTTATTTGGAATTGACAAAACAAGATAAGCAATATATATTGATGATAACGCTTGTTTATACTTATAAATGGAGGGAATAGAAATGAAAGAAACCTATACCATTGGTGAAGTCGCTAAATTATTAAAGCTTGGTAATGATGCCATTCGTTTTTATGAAAAAAAAGGTTTGGTACACCCTATCATTGATGCTAACAACCAATATCGTATGTACCATATGGATCATATCCTTGAACTTTTAGATGTCATTTATTACCGTCATCTTGATATATCACTTTCTGAAATTCAACAGCTCCATATTGAACCGAATAAAGAAAAAACCAAAGCACTCATGAAACGAAAAAAAGAAGAAACTACACGTAAAATCGCTTATCAACAACAGTTATTGAAAAAAATCAATTATATGTTAGATATGTGTGAACATATCGATCAACAACTTCATACATGCACACTTGACACGATGCCGGCTTTTCATATTTTGTTTGAGGATAAGGAAACTGCATCCTTTTATCAAGAACAAATACAGCACATCAGTGAAGAAGAATTTGTTTTATGTGCAGTACTAAAACAGTTTACGATAGATGAACAAACATTAAAAAAACAAAAAAGTATGATCGTTATGGAACATCAAGTTCTTCAAGATCTTGGCATTCCTTTACGAGAAAAAAACATGTTACTGGAAGAAACACAATGTGTTACTGCCATACTACCTTTACCAGAAGAAGACCTTTCTTATTTACATATCCAACCATTACTTTCATTTGCCAAAACCTCACATTACGAACTTGAATCCACCCTATATGCAAAGGAGATTCCCTTAACCTTTTATCACGATCATGATCATTATTATACACAAATCTATATCCCGATCAAAAAGGGTTCCTAAAAAACACTTTTTCCTTGACCTTAGCCTAACACCAAGGTTTAAACTATGGTCTGGGAGGTATCTTTATGATCGAACAAAATCAGAAAAAAATAATCAATCAGCAATTTTATAGCTATGTTATGCCAAGTATGATCACCATGTTGCTTAGTGGTTTTTATGCAATTGTCGATGGCTTATTCGTAGGAAATGCTGTGGGAAATCATGGATTAGCAGCTATCAATCTTGTTTATCCTATACAAGTGATATTAAGCGCTTCTGCTCTTGGAATCGGAATCGGGGGCGCTGTCATCTATTCCGCATGTCTTGGAAAAGAGGATCAAAAAGGAATGACACATGCCCTTGCATCTACGATGACACTTCTTGTCAGCATAGGTATTCTACTACCTATTGGATTACGACTTGCCTTACCTTGGCTTCTGGAACTGCTAGGGACAACACCTCAACTGTATGATCACGCTCATTCCTACATTGTGATTGCGCTACTTGGCGGTATCTTGCCTGTACTAGGTAATGGATTAAATCCGATTCTTCGAAATCAAGGAAACACCTATCTTGCGACAATATTTATGAGCTGTGGACTCATCACCAATATTCTTCTTGACTATGTATTTGTGTTTGTCTTTGCCATGGGATTAAGCGGCGCAGCTTTAGCGACCATTCTTGCTCAAGGAATCGTAGCATTTTTATCCATCCTATATTTATGGAAACATGATTTTCATACTTTACAGCGACAAGACTTTGTTCCATCCATTTCACTCATTAAAAAAATCGCAAGCATTGGCTGTTCACCCTTTGGACAAACACTGGCACCATCCTTGATCATCGTTCTCACCAATTGGATGTGTTTACGTTATGGTGGCAATGATGCAGTTACCATTTATTCTGTAGTCTCCTATATCCTTTGTAGCGCACAATTACTTCTACAAGGAATCGGTGATGGCATACAACCCTTAATTAGTCGCAACTATAGCGCAAAAAGATTTCATGAAATTCACTATCTTCATCAGAAAGCATTAAACCTCACATTGATCTTTTCTTTATTCCTGTTGTTTGCTATATGGTGGATGAAAGAACCTTTGATTTCTCTATTTGGCGTCAGTGAAGCTTTGATGAAACCGGCAAAGACTGCCGTTATCATCACCGCCCTTTCCTTTCCCTTCCTTGGCTTGGTAAGATTGACCTGTGCAATGTTTTATGCAAGTGAAAAAACGATCTATGCTTCTTTGCTTGTTTATTTAGAACCATGTTTCATTCTTCCTGCACTGCTGATGATATGTACGTTGCAATTCCGATTACAAGGGATTTGGATCGCATATCCGATTGCTCAATTAGTTTTGTCAACCCTATCCATTCTACTTCATGTTTACAGTAAAAGAACAAAACAAATACAATACACATAGGAAAAGGCCAGCGAATCCCTATAAGATTCACTGACCTTTTTTATCATTAAATTAAGAATATGATTGCAATAAAATGAAATAAACTAGCAATATTGATACATACATGCCATATAGAATGAAAATATTTTTTTTGCGGGTATCGATAAAAGAAAGCACCAATTGTATACATTAATCCTCCACCTACAATCAATGCCAGAAAAGGCAATGAACTAGAACGAATCAAATCCGGTATAAACAATACCGCTATCCATCCCATGATCATATAAATCGTCATAGAAAGCTTAGGATAAGAATGAGAACTGATACTCTTTAATAGAATACCACCAAGCACAGCCAACCATTCTATGGCAATGATGACAAACCCCTTTGTTCCTCCTATAACAGTCAAAGCGATAGGAGTATAGCTACCTGCAATAGCAAAATAAATACAAATGTGATCTAATTTACGAAATACGTATTTATGTGTTGTGCCAAAAGGCATTGAATGATACAGAGTAGAAACAATGAACATTAGAAACAAACTGATAACAAAAATAGAATCTCCGATTGCTTTCAGCGTTCCTGCTTGTATATAGCCATAAACAGCAACACAAGGAAGCGCAAATAAACATAAGAGCGCCATCACACCATGAGTAACACAATTTGCGACTTCTTCTCCAAATTTCAACTGATACATATCCTTCATGGATTGCTGTTCCATTTGCTTTTGCCTCCTTAATCTTCCAGGATCTGTACACCAATACCAATTGTGCCAGGTCCAGTATGAACACCTAATACCGGTGTCACCTGATCTTCTAGAAAGATATCTACATTCGGAAGCTGCGGTAAAATTTCTTCTTTGATCTCTTTCGCAAGATCTTTAGCCGCACCATTCATGATCGCGATATTATAGCGTGCATGATTACCAGCAGTTTTTAAAGCCAATTCAATGGTTTTAGAAATAGATTGTTTTCTTCCACGCACCTTTGCGACCGTATAATAGATTCCCTCTTCATTACAGGATATGATAGGTTTGAGATTTAATGCATTCCCAAACAAAGATGCAACCAATCCAATTCTTCCACCCTTTTGTAGATACTCCAAAGTTTCGACAACAAAGAACACTTTACAATTGAAGATCTCTTTTTGAAGCTTTTCACAAACTGCATCAAATGTCATACCAGCCTCTAGATATCTTCCAGCTTGAATGGCATGAAACCCTCCACCGATAGAAATATTTTTGGTATCCAGGATAAAAAAGTTCAACCCTTCATAATCTCTAGATAATAAATGTATCATATTATTCGTTCCACTTAACCCACTAGACAAGGTAATCGTAATTACATTTTCATACCCATCCTCTTTGATTTTATCAAATACAGCAAGGATTGCTTCTCCATCAGGAAGACTTGACTTGGGAATCTCTCTGGACATACTTTCATACACTTCTTCAGGTGTAATATCAATTCCATCTAGGTACTCCGCATCCTTATAAATAACTTTCAAAGGGATCACATACATATCATATTGTTTGACAAAGGATTCCGGTACATTACAACAAGTATCTGTCAGAATCGCTGTTTTCTGTTTATTCATCTTCATTACCTCCATAGCAATTATACACATAGTATATGCTAATTTGCATAATTAGTCAATCTAGTTTTGATAACTAGTAGAGTGATATAAAAAAATGATGTCATGATTATAGACAATGATACACTTTCTCTTCTTACATTTCATCCTTATTCGTATATCTTCCTGTGATTTCTAACACATTATGGTCTGGATCGATAACATTAAAATAATAATATGGCATATGCACATTCACATACATGATCTCTGATACTTCTAAATTTAGATGTTTCATTCTTTCATATTCCGCTTTTAAATCGTCTACAACAAAATTTAAAATCATGATATTATTTCTTTTAGGATCCTCATTTTCATAAAAATCTTTCATATATGCTTGATTAAAATGAACTTTATCCGAAGTTTTTAATAATTTTTCATCATATTTTTTATTATAAAGTGCAATTGAATTTCCACAATCAAATTCTACCCAACGATCATCATTACAAACTATGGGCTCCTGTTGTAATAACGCTTGATAGAAGTCCACTGATGCTTCCATATCTTCCACACAAATATAAGTTGTTTCAAGTTTCATATTACATCGTTCCTCTCTTTTTTTATATTAATAAATCAAATGATATTCTCACCTAAGATGATCTTTGGCATTGTTGTTAAACAGCGATTCCAACGTTTATAAAATTTCTCTATACCAAGTTTAGATACTCTTGCATGTGCCTCTTCATTTTCTAACACCCAGTATAAAACATAAGTAACCTTTCCAACATTTCTAGTAAGACGAATTGGCAATTCTCCCTCTTTTACAGCTTGAAAGTCTTTTTGTCTATGTGTTCGTTTTATATAATGAACATCTATTACACCTTCCTGTTGTAAATAAAAATCAGCGACTTCTTTCATCAATGCTTCTATTTCATCTAGCTTCGTTATCTTTGCTTCATATATGCATATTTCATTAAACATGACCAACCTCCACATGATAGTTTATAGAAACAGTATAACATAGCTTCTATAGCTTTCATACTTCGTAATCAATCTGATGACGCAAAAGTTGAATCGATATCAAATATAAAAGAACTCACGTTCAAATATGAGCCCTTTATATTGTTTACTTTTCTAACCCTAATCGCTCATAAACTTCATCTGGTACTTGCACTTGTTTTAATTTATCCACAAGTTTTCCACATAATGCTTCATATAAGCTATCATTTTGTATAGGGTGTTTCTGTTTTGGATCATTTTTAAGATCAAATATGACATCCTGAATCTTTTGTCTTTCATACCCACATATCATCACTCGCTTAGATGGTATCTTACATACCGGCATACCATGAGAATATTGCTCAGTTTTCACCAATTCCATATCATATAAAAGTTCTTTTTCAAAGAAACCTCTAGCTTTCGTCGGCATTAACGTATATTGATATAAGGTGGAAGCATTTTTCTGTGGTGCCTTCATTAGTGTATAGACGCCATCAAAATAACAAACATAGCTACCAAATACACCATATAAGATATCTTCATGTTGTTTTTGTTGCCCATCCAATAAAGGTAATAGTGATTTTCCCATCATATGTTTTGGTTTTTCTAGCTCAAATATATCTAACAAGGTAGCAGGAAGATCAATGGTCTGACAAAGTGCATCAATGACCATTGGCAATTTATTAGGAACATGAAGGAAACATGGTATATGAATCAGCTCCTCATACATCGGTGGAATATTTTTACCAAGGAATTCATGCTCCCCAAGTAAAAAGCCATGATCTGTGTGTATGAGTAGGATAGTATCTTTCCACATATCATTTTCATCCATGATATCCAAAACTTTCCCTAAATAATGATCGCACATGGTAATCAATGCCGCATATTCTTTTCGTATCAAAGCAAGATCTTTTTGATGCTCTTTACTATTGATTTCCATATATGCTCCCCAATTAAAATAAGGTTCTTGAGTTAGACCATATTGATCTCGATAACATTGTGGAACTTCATATGGTTCATGTGGATCAAAGGTTTCTATCTGAAGGAGCCAGTTATCTCTATCCTTATGACGCTTTATAAATTCTATTCCTGCTTGAAAGGTCTTAACACTACTAAAATCTTCTTCTATCTGTTGTTTTTGCATATTTGCATAATGTTGTTTTACGGAAATACCTGTCTTAGATAAAGGAGAACGTTTTGGAATCGTTTCGTTCATAGACCCATCATGTGGCATCCAACGATCTCCTTCCTGTCCTCGAAAGCCATCCCATGTATCATAACGGTTATGATATGTTGCTCCACCATCTTCCCAATAATGAGAATGATCGCTGCATAAATGTGTATAGATATCGTGCTGTTTTAATTCTTCGATCACAGAAAAATCAAATGGTTCCAATGGCCCCCACCCTCGATGCAAAAAATTGTATTGTCCGGTATGCATCTCTCTTCTTGCAGGCATACAAGGCATACTTCCCCCATAAAACTGATCAAAGCGACTACATGTTTTTTCTAATCGTTTGAAATTAGGTGCGATCACCCATTGATTTCCATAGTTAGGTAGATACTCTCTTGAAAGAGTATCGAACATGATTTGAATAACACGCATAACTATTCCTCTTCCTCTAAAAATTCTTTAGGAACTGCGAACATCCATACTGCCACAAAGGATAGTACACCGGATATGATATTGATGATGATAAATTTAAACAATACAGATGGATTATAGATGTAGAGTAATGTTCCAAGTAAACCATTGATTCCCATCCCCTGAGCATCTACTCCCATCATCATTGCCACCGCACTTGCTAGAGCACCGATCAAAGTACATACAACCAATGGCTTAAAGGAATATCGAATCAAGAAACCAAAGATGGCTGGTTCACCAATTCCTAGAAATTGAGAGGTCATTGCGCCATAGCCGGCTGATTTCATACGCTTATTTCTCATTTTAATCGTAATGGCTAATACAGCACAAGCTTTCACGGTCGTTCCAATGATAACAAGTGTACGAAATGCATTCAAAGAGCCTGAGGCAGTGATACCAATTTCAAGTGCATTAAAAATATGATGTACACCGGTTATAACAAGGAAAGGATGAGCAAAGGCAACAATAAAGGCACCAATTCCAAATGGCAGATACAAGATTTGTTCCACAACCCATAAAATTCCATTTTCGATTCCATGGAATACCGGTCCTATAGCCAACAAAGAGGCCAGTAAGGTACAAACGATGACCAAAAACGGTGTAAACATAAAATCCAATGCATCCGGCATAACGTTACGTAATTTTATTTCCATTTTTGCTCCAATAAAACCTGCTATGATAGCTGGTAAAACACTTCCTTGATATCCTATGATCGGAATAAAGCCAAATAGGTGAATCGCTTCAACTGCAGATTTCGCAACTGCATATGCATTCGGTAATGCTGGATTTACAAGCATCAAACCAACGACAAAACCAATCACTGGTGTACCACCGAAATTTTTAAAAGCTGACCAACAGATGAATGCTGGTAAAAAATCAAAAACGGTATTGCATAATGCATTCAATATCGTCACAAAAGAAGGTGGTAAACTCTCTACTGACATTCCAAATAAACCAAGGAATACATTATTTGTTATAACGCCCTGTAATCCAAGACATAGACCGATTGCTGCCAATATTGGAATCAGGGGCACAAAGATATCACCGAAAACACGAAGTAATTGTTTCGCCTTGCTTACCTCTGGTTCCCCTTTTGCTTTTGTTTCTACAACTGCACCTTCTTCATTGATTCCTTGTTTAACGACCTCTTTATAAACCTTATTTACCGTACCTGTTCCAAGTATTATTTGATATTGACCAGCCGTATACATGGTACCCTTGACCATATCTACTTGTTCCATTTTCTTATCATCTACCAAATCACGATGTTTCAAAATCAATCTTAGTCTTGTTGCACAATGTGTTGCGGATATGATATTCTCTTTTCCACCTGCGATTTCTAAAATTCTCAATGCAATTTCTTCATACTTTGCTGCCATGTATTTTTCCTCCTTAAAAATAAAAACCCAAACAGATACATTCATGATGAATGCGTTGTTTAGGTTTTGCCTGCTTGACCAGTAACACTCCTGATTCGTTATGTGTGTTGAAATATCTTTAATATGTGCATCATGAGATAAACTTTTTCCGCAATTCTACAAGTATAATCATATTCTTCCAATAACATCTGCTCAATCTCATTGATACAAATTTCCATTTTCTCATGTTTTTTTATTAACAGCTCATACATATCATCCACATCATCCATAGCTGATTGTTCCATCGTCATCATTCTTTGATAGAAATATTTCAGATGTGTTGTCATGCGATAATAATCCATTGATTCTTTATCGATGTTTACTGACAATGTTTCCTCTACGACATCCAACACATCCTTTATGAAAGTAATAATTTCCGAAATATCTTCATTTGTCTGTATGGTTGCGTTCAATATATGGATAGCGATATAACCAGCTTCATCCTCGGGTAATTCGATGCCCGTTCTTGCTTTGATATAACGATTTGCCCATAATCCGATCGCAAATTCTTTTGGATATAGTACTTTTGTTTCTGCTTGTATCAAATTAGGTAAAAGGTTTCCTTGTTTTTGCCTTTCGATTGCAAAATGAATATGATCTGTCAATGCTGTCAATACAGATTCATCTACTTCTTTACCAAGCTTTTCCTTTGCTTTATCAAGAATTGCTTCCGCAATTTCCAAATATTCCACAGGAGTCGATTCCAACAATTGATACAGTCGGTCTTTTTTCATATTTTGCATATAGTAACATTTGGTTATCTTGCTTTCATCAATGTCATCTCCAGCTTTTTTCTTAAATCCGATACCTGCCCCAGTTACAAGAGCTTCTTTTTTCGTAGGAGTTATCGCGGCCACGATATTGTTGTTAAATACTTTAATAATTTTCATGAAAATACCTCCTTACATAAAAAAAGCCCTATCATACTAAGAGCATCGCTTAGCTAGAATAGGTTTTGCCTGCTTGACCAGTTACAATCCAAATATTACGTCTTTATATTAATACAATCTAGATTCAATGTCAACGCTTACATAATTTTTTCTCGTTTTTTTTCTTATTCAAATAAAGACCTACTCCCAATGAAGCAGGTCCTACTTATATCATAAAAGTGTTATTCTAATTCAAACTGTCCTGTATAAAGCTGATAATATCTTCCCTGCTGATTCAATAATTCATCATGACTTCCTCGTTCAATGATCTCTCCATGATCCAACACCATAATCGCCTTACTATTTCTTACCGTACTTAATCGATGAGCGATAACAAAGACGGTACGATTTTCCATCAATCGATCCATTCCTTTCTCAATCAATTTTTCTGTACGAGTATCAATAGAGCTTGTTGCTTCATCCAAAATCAATACTGGAGGATTTGCAATCGCAGCACGGGCAATCGCAAGAAGTTGTCGCTGTCCTTGAGATAGATTTGCACCATCTCCACTTAACATTGTATCATATCCTTGTGGTAGGCGCTTGATAAAAGAATGTGCATTGGCAAGCTTACTTGCTTCTATGACCGCATCCATATCGGCATGAAGATTTCCATAGCGAATATTATCTGCAATCGTGCCTGTAAACAAGTGGGTATCCTGTAATACAACGGATATAGACCTTCTAAGATCATCTTTTTTTATAAGTCTTACATCAATACCATCATATGTGATACTACCACTTTCAATATCATAAAAACGATTGATCAAATTGGTTATGGTAGTTTTTCCTGCTCCTGTACTACCCACAAAAGCGATTTTTTGTCCCGGCTTTGCGTATAAGTTAATTCCTTTTAAAATGGTAACATTAGGCTCATATCCAAATACAACATCATGAAATCTGACATCTCCTTTTAATGGCACCAATTCAATCGTATCATCATGTGGATGTCGCCAAGCCCAATGTCCTGTATATTCTTCACATTCTTGCATTTCGCCATCATCCAAAATACGAACACGTGTCAAGGTAACCTTACCTTCATCTACTTCTTCCTGCTCTTCCATCATATGGAAGATACGTTCAGCACCTGCCATCGCCGCAAGCATAAAATTCAACTGTTGGGTAAACTGATTGATTGGCATCGCAGTTTGTCGCACATAAACAAGATAAGAGGCTAAGGCACCAAGACCGATGCTTCCTGATATCGCAAAGAACCCTCCGATACATGCAACGATTGCATAATTGAAATAAGACATAGATACTACAGTTGGAATGGTTCTTCCTGAATAAGTCAGTGCATTGGTGGAAGCTATTCGTAATCGCTCATTTCGTTTCTCAAATTCCTCAAAATTTTGTTGCTCATGATGAAATACCTTTACCACCTTAACACCATCTACCATCTCTTCAATGAATCCGTTTAAACTGCCCATTGCGGCTTGTTGATGAGAAAAATAGTATTTACTGCGTTTACTATAAAACTGAATCATGAGATACATCAGTATCATAAAGATCATCACAATAAGGGATAATTTCCAATTTAGGATAAAAATCGCAATTAAGGTACCTGTAATCATGGTAAAGCTTTGAATCAAGTTATCAAAACAGTTATTCATTGCATCTTGAACCGTATCTAGATCATTCGTAAAATGACTCATGATATCTCCATGAGCATTAGAGTCAAAGAAGCGAAGCGGTAACTTTTGCATTTTATCAAATAGATCCTGTCTGATTTCTTTTACGATTTTTTGTGAAGTATGGGTCATCAATTGTTTATAAACAGCAGTACATAATGCTCCACTTGCATACATGATACCCATAAAGATGACCGCTTGTAATAAGCCATCATAATCCTTTGGAACGATATATTGGTCAATGATCGGTTGTAACAAATAAGTACCAAACAGATTAGCGCCAGCACTTAATATAACCAAAATTCCTACAAACAGCAATGCAAATTTATGATTGCCAAGATAGCCAAGAAAGGTTTTCATTGTTTTCTTCATGTTTTTTGGCTTTTTTCCTGTCATCTGTCTTGCCATTATAGACCAGCTCCTTCCTGTTGAGAAGTAGAAATATCTTGATAGATAGGATCATGCGCCAACAGCTCATCATGTGTTCCAATTGCATGAATTTTTCCATCATCCAAAATCACAATTTGATCCGCATGTTGTACACTGCTGACACGTTGTGCAATGATGATCTTTGTGGTTTCACTTAAGGAAGCCAGTCCTTGACGAATGCTTGCTTCAGTTGCAGTATCTACTGCACTTGTAGAATCATCAAAAATCAATACCTTAGGGCGTTTTAATAGTGCTCTGGCAATACATAAACGTTGCTTTTGTCCGCCGGATACATTCACGCCTCCTTGCCCTAGATCGCTATCATAGCCTTTTGGAAAATGATCGATAAACTCATCTACTGCAGCTATATGACATGCCCATTCGATATCTTCTTGACTTGCATGCTCATCTCCCCAAAGTAAATTTTCTCGTATGGTTCCACTGAATAAAGTATTTTTCTGTAATACCATTCCAACCGCATCACGTAAATGTTCTATAGAGTACTCTTTTACATTCCTTCCATCGATACATACTGTTCCTTCACTAACATCATATAGTCTTGGTATTAATTGCACAAGTGTTGTTTTCGCAGAACCGGTACCACCTAGAATTCCTATGGTACTACCCTTTGGAATATGCAAGGTAATATCAGATAACACATATTCTTCTGCATCCTCTTTATATTTAAAATACACATGTTCAAAATCAATACGACCTTCTTCAATTTGGGCAGTGACTGCCAAAGAATCATCGATATCCGGCGTTTCATCTAATACCTCAACGATACGTTCACAGCTTGCAAGTGATCTGGTTAGCATCAAAAAAACATTAGATATCATCATCAAACTATTTAGAATCTGTAACACATAACTAAGAAAACCAGTCAGTTCTCCGACTTTCATATCATTGATAAAAATCATATTTCCACCAAACCATATGATACAAAGAATCGTAGCATACATGACCATTTGGAATAATGGCATATTCCATACAGAGGTAGAAAAAGCACGTTCACTTGCATTTCTCAAAGATTCATTGACTTCTTCGAATTTCTCTTCTTCATAAGAACCACGTACATAAGACTTTACTACACGTATCGCATTTAAATTCTCTTGTACAATGGTATTGACCTTATCGATGCTACTTTGCATCAAACGATATAATGGTCCTACTTTTTTTACGATGACAAAAAGTCCGATTGCTAAAATAGGTATTGCGATCATAAATACAACAGCTAATTTAGCATTGATCGTGAAGGTTAAAACCAAGGCAGTAAGCAACATGACCGGTGATCGTACCAAAGGACGTACACCATTACTGATTGCTGTTTGTAAAATGGTAACATCACTGGTCAAGCGTGTGATCAAGGAAGATGTGGAAAAATGATCTGTATTCGCAAAAGAAAAGTTTTGAACCTTTCGGAATTCATCTTTTCTAAGTTCTGCGCCAAAGCCTTGACCGGCAGTTGCCGCATATCTTGCGTACATGACTCCCAGAACCAAGGAAATCAAAGCACACGCAATCATTTGCGCACCTTTGATTAAAATATAATCTTTATCTGCATTTGCAACACCTACATCGATGATATCTGCCATCAAAATAGGAATGACCAACTCAAAAACCGTCTCAGCGACAACACAGATACAACTCAGTATCAAATATTTCTGATACTTTTTCATATAAGGAAACAATCGTTTTAACATATGGCTCCTCCATTCTATTCAATCGTTCTACCACTTAGATTGTGATACATACGAGAAAGGTATTCTTCAAACTGTTTTCGCTCTTCCTCATTAAAACCCTTTAAAGAAAGTTCTTCGACATCCTTACAATGTGCATTCCACTTCGTTAAGGCTTGTTTACCTTTGTCTGTGATATTTAACTGTAAGGCTCGCTTATTTTTTTGATCCACCATTCTTGTAAGCATCCCCATATCTTCAAGATTGTTTAACAACTTACTGACAGTAGCACATTCTACATCACATTCTTGTGCAATGTCTTTTAATTTACAATCTCGATGATTTGAAATATAACGCAATACCTTAGGTTGACCCGGATATAATCCATATGCGTCCATATTTTGTCTGATCTTATTTCTTTGTGCGTGAAACACTTTGAAGATAAGAAAATGAAATGGTGTTTTCATATCATTCACCTCTTTATTAGTTAGTTAGCTAACATTTAGCAAGCTAACTATATACCTGTTTTTATGATATGTCAATTGACTAAAAATAGATACCATTCTTTTCTATGATACTCGATATTATCCATATTCTGTAACAAGAAAACGCATGTTTTCGTTTCTTCCTTTTGTTTAAACAAACACTACCAAAAAAGAGCCTGTAATCATTAGATGATTAACATCTATCTTGTTACAGGCTCCTTGTTAGTCTTTACCGGCTTTAAAATTATAAATTGGTTTCAATACAGAGAGAATCTGTGCAGTATTTTGTATCGCTTGTTTGATTTGTTCGGCATTTTTATAAGCCATCGGACATTCATCTAATGTAGAAGCATTTACAGAAGTACTATAAATATCTTTCATTTCCTTTTTATAAGCTGACAAAGAAAAGCTTTGCTTTGCCTCACTTCTACTCATTGCTCTACCTGCTCCATGTGGTGCGGAATAATTCCAATCCGGATTTCCTTTCCCTCTACATAGTAAGGAACCATCTCGCATATTTAAGGGTATGATCATAATTTCATCTTTTTTTGCTGATATTGCTCCCTTTCTTAAAATTCTTTGTTCCATATCAATATAGTTATGAATGGTAGTAAATTGTTTTACAGCATGAAGTTTCATATATTTCATGATTGCTTTTGCCATGATCATACGATTAAGACAAGCGTATTCTTGAACAATCGCTATATCATGCAGATAATGCTCCATTTCCTCTCCTTTTAGATATGCAAATAAATAAGGTAGTTCCGTTTGTTTTGTGTTTTTCAATTTTTTTACTTCATTGGCATATTGATGTTGTTTGCCTTTTGCTTTGAGCTCTTGTTTTAAAGCAGACAGCGTTTTTTCATCACATCCATTGATGTTATCAAAAGCAAGTTTTTGATAATAGGTCGCAACTTCCACCCCTAGATGCCTACTACCTGAATGAATGATCAAATATAAACTTCCATCTTCATCCTTATCTATTTCGATAAAATGATTACCTCCCCCAAGTGTTCCCAAACTTTTATTTGCTCTTAGCTCATCGATATGATCATAACAATACAGCTGTTTCAATCCACTTGTTATTCTTTCCTTTTTCTCTGACTCATGAATATTTCCGCCGGATGGAATCTTTTGGTGGATGAATTTATCCAAACGAGCAAGCTCTATGTGTGTTTCTCTTAATTTCACTACTTCCATACCACATCCGATATCTACCCCAACAAGACTTGGAATGACACAATCGGATAATTGAATGGTCGTTCCAACGCAACAAGATGATCCCATATGGACATCCGGCATCATAACGATCTTGCAGTTTTCCATGCTTTTTTGATTACATACCTGATAGATTTGTGAGATACTGGCCTCGTCTAACTCATCACAATAAATGATTGCATTTGTATAATTCCCTTTGATTTCTAACATAAATTTCTCCTTTTTCATACAAAAAAACACTTCTGATATTCCACAGAAGTGCATAATGAACATAGTAGTTCTATCATAATGATTACAAGATAGAACAATATGACTTCTGTTGTTGATTCCATTGTAGTAGATAAATATTCATCATATTGTTCACCTTCCTTCTTCTACGAGAAATTATATGATAAAAATCATGTTTTGTACAGATTTATTAAGTATTACATTGAATTTCATCCCAATTTTCAGTATCATTTGCTCCTATCAACCAATTCATTGCGTAATGATGTTCTTGTACAACACCATCATCTATGCCATCTAACTCAATATGATGTATTCTGGCTTCTACACAAGACCAATGATAATATAATACTCTGGTATGCATGTCCAACAGCTCTTCTTCACTTTTAAGTTTCGCTAGCTTACACATCTCTTCAAGCGAAGGAAACGAGCGAATCGTTTGTGCCATACTACTAACATCGCATAACTCATCATAATCATTTAGCTCATATAGTCCCAAAGCCCAAAGCAATACAGCACAACATTCATAACGCCAGGAAAACTGTACACTGATGGTTTCCTCTATTTCTTCCATCTTTACATAAGACGTTTCTTGTTCACTTAAATAATCATGACATCCAAAAATATCATCAATTGCTTGAAATTCACGTAAACCGATATCACGACTTCCCCCTTCCATTAAGGTTCCCTCAGCACAAACAGCACAAGCAAACACTGCAATGGCTCGCTTTACGATATCTTCTTTGGAAGGTATATGAAGACTTTGTTTTGTCATCTGCGTAGACATGATATGCGAAATCGTAGGATAGCCTTTATCCTTTAATTCTTTTGTCACTCGCTCAAAACGATCATGATCTTCTTTCTCAAAAGTTGGCTCTTTCCTTAGGATATCCTGATATCCAATAGGTCGAAATGCATCTACTTCACTTGTTCCATCTATTGATAACAGCAATTCACCTTTAGGTGTATAAAGCGACATATCAGGATAAAGCAGAATAGAAGCACTATCTTGGGCAACTGCATAAATTCTTCCAATGATGGCATTGGTACGATCTTCTTGTTCATCTAATGTAAATTCAATTCCACTAATGCAAGTAAACATGGAAATTTGAAGAAGGACCTGTTCTAATACTTCCTGTCGTTCACAAGGAGCTTGCGCAAAATAATTTCTCATTCCTGCTACCTGTTGTTTCACATCGGTTGCGTCTACCATTTGATGTAGTTGAACCTTGGTCTCATCAAATAACGTGATGATAAGAGAATCTTGTGCTTCTTCCATATGGATACTGATATCCTCAAAATGTTTTTTCATTGCATTGGAAATAATATGGTGATCTTTGATGAGCGTATATAAAGTAATATTTGCTTTTTGTAGTTCCATTATTTCCCTCCATTCTTTATATCCAGTATATCATGGCTCCTTTTTTCTTCAAAGAAATCTTTTGATTAAACCTTATATTTTTATCGCAATCATACAAACTAAAAAAAAGTTAAAATTTCGTGAAATAAATCACAATTTGTCGAATTTTATAGTATAATAGAAAACGTAAGAGGTTACAAGCCTATAAGGAGGACAAAAGAATATGCAAAGATTTACGTTACCTAGAGATTTATACCATGGAGAAAATGCTTTAGAAGCCTTAAAAACATTAGAAGGAAAGAAAGCTATCGTATGTGTCGGTGGTGGTTCAATGAAGCGTTTTGGTTTCCTTGATAAAGTTCTTGCCTATCTAAAAGAAGCTGGTATGGAAACGACATTATTTGAAGGTATTGAACCTGATCCATCTGTAGATACGGTTATGAAAGGTGCTGCTGTTATGGCTGAATTTGAGCCAGACTGGATCGTTGCAATCGGTGGAGGGTCTCCGATTGATGCAGCCAAAGCAATGTGGATCAAATATGAATATCCTGAATTGACATTTGAAGATATGTGTAAAGTATTCGGTATTCCGAAATTACGTAACAAAGCTAAATTCTGTGCAATTTCTTCCACAAGCGGAACAGCTACAGAAGTAACTGCATTCTCTATTATTACCGATTATGAAAAAGGAATCAAATATCCGATCGCCGATTTTGAAATCACACCGGATATTGCGATTGTAGATCCTGAATTAGCTGAAACAATGCCAATCAAACTAGTTGCTCATACCGGAATGGATGCTATGACACATGCCATTGAAGCTTATGTTTCTACTGCAAATAGTCCTTATGCAGACGCTTTGGCAATTCATGCAATTGAATTGATTCAAGACAATCTTGTGAAATCATATCAATTAGATATGAATAGTCGTCATGTGATGCATGATGCACAATGTCTAGCTGGTCAAGCATTCTCTAATGCATTATTGGGTATTGTACATTCTATGGCACATAAAACAGGTGCAATCTTTGAAGATCAAGGTGCACATATCATCCATGGTGCAGCCAATGCAATGTATCTTCCTAAAGTAATCGCATTCAATGCAAAAGACGAAATTGCGAAAAAACGCTATGGCGTCATCGCTGATTATATGCATTTAGGTGGCAATAATGATGATGAAAAGGTGGCATTGTTAATTGCATATTTACGTAAGATGAACGATGACTTAAACATCCCTCATTGTATTGCACATTATGGTGCTGATGGATTACCTGCTGAAACAGGATTTGTCCCTGAAGAAGTATTCTTGGAAAG
Source organism: Hoskinsella mucinilytica (assembly GCF_045223415.1). NCBI lineage: Bacteria > Bacillati > Bacillota > Erysipelotrichia > Erysipelotrichales > Erysipelotrichaceae > Hoskinsella > Hoskinsella mucinilytica. Next base: position 55,964 of record NZ_JBEQZJ010000024.1, read on the forward strand.
AGTTGAAGATATTGCGGCAAATGCTATTTTAGATGCTTGTACAGGTAGCAATCCTCGTCAACCATCTCAAGAAGAAATGGTGAAATTATTGAAATGTTGCTACTATGATACAGAAGTAGATTTCTAAATTTTATAATAAAGATATCCGAAAGAGTGAAACGGATATCTTTTTTCTTATATGATGATCTTGATTTTTATAAGCGCTTGATCAACGCAGGCAATTCTTTTAGATTTAAAATCACATGATCTGCACCTGCTTCTTTATACTGTTTCCTTAAAGTATCTAATAACACAGCCTTTTCTTCCTTGTCCAAAGCCTCATATTCTTCTTGTTTTAAAGCCATTAAAGAGCTTCCTTCTAACACTCCCACACTCATGACACCTGCATGTACACCTTCCTTGATATCAGAAATGGTATCTCCAACCTTTATGACATGATGAACATCACTTACCTGTAAAGCCTTCATGTTTTCAAATATCATATAAGGATAAGGGCGACCAAAGTTACCCACACTGTTTGGTGTGATCCAAAAATCCGGAGCATATCCGTTTTTCTTTGCCTCACGAACGACAATCTCCATCATTTCATCTGTATATCCCGTGGTAGAACCGATTTTAATCTTCATACTTCTTAATTCATCTACAGCATCCATGACAAAAGGTTTTACATCTACAAATTGATGAAGGATCGCCATAAGTTTTTCTGTAAATAAAGCATGCATTTCATCTACATCTTGATCATTGCTTTCTCTTCCATAAAGCGTTTTCCATTGTGCCTGTATGGTTGGCATCTGAAGCATCGTTTTGATATGATCCCATTTCAACATACCCATTGGTTTTCTTGTTTCGTCCATAGTAACTTCAATCCCATATTGTTTAAAAATTTCCATAAATGCCTGTACAGGCGCAAAACAACCGTAATCTACTGTTGTTCCCGCCCAATCAAAAATGACTGCTTCTATTTTCATTTCACACACTCCTGTTCTACACTTTCCATATAATCTTTCATCAATGCTACCAGAAAACGTATATCATCTTCATAAATCTCACCGATCACACCAATTCGAAACGTTTCCTTATCTGTTAATTTACCCGGATAGATTGCATAACCACGTTCTTTTATATATTGATACATGCGGGAAAAATCAAATACCTTACCTTTTGGATATAAGAAGGTCGCAATGATCGGTCCCTGATATGCTTTATCTATATATAATTGAAATCCTAATTTTTCAAATTCTTCGACTAATACATCCATATTATGTTGATATCGTTGATGTCTAGCAACAATACCACCTTCTTCTTTTAACTCTTCCATTGCTTTTGCGAATGCCAATACGACATGCGTCGGAGAGGTATAGCGCCATTTCCCATCCTTTTCCATGGTCTCCCATTGATCATAAAGATCTAAGGATAAGGTTCTGGCATTTCCTTTTGCTTTCATCAGTTCTGCTCGTTTTGCGATAATGAAAGAGAAACCAGGAACACCTTGGATACATTTGTTCGCACTGCTGATGAGGAAATCAATATGCCATTCTTGCATTGGAATATCAACTCCACCAAAACTAGACATTGCGTCTACGATAAAGTTCAATCCATGTGCATACGCCAATTCTCCTATTGTTTTGATATCATTTAAAATACCACTCGTTGTTTCACTATGAATCATTGCGATATGTGTTATTTCAGGATGCTTTTTTATTGCCATCCTTGCCTTTTCCACATCCGGTATTTTATCATAGTCCTGTTTGATTTCAATATAACGAATGTTTTGTGCCTTGCACATATTCGCAATACGTTCTCCATAAGCACCATTGCTTAACACCAATAAGCATCCATCTTTTGGTATTACTGAACTGATCACGCATTCTACACCAAAGGTACCTGATCCTTGCATTAAAACGCTAGTGTACTCAGTATCATCCACATGTGCTAATGAAAGTAACTCTTTTCTGATGTTTTGTGTAATCTGTTTATAATCATCATCCCATGTACAATGATCAAATAACATTTCTTTCTTGACGGTATCTGAAGTCGTTAATGGTCCGGGGGTTAATAACTTATATGTTTTCATTTGATGTTTCCTCTTTTCTTTCTTATCAAATTTATAATCTAATTGAAACAGCAATCAAAGAACGCTTGATGTTCTTTCAATAATTCTACACTTAGGGGTTGGGAATATATGGTTGGATAACTGCTTTGATGATCTATTGGTAATTGCTCCTTATCATACAAGATGACAGGATAGGTTTCCAATAATTCTTCTCGTGCATAGGTAATGATGCATTCTGCCATTTCCATCGTTTCCTTTAAAGAATCTTCTTTCTTTATGATAGAAAGTGATTCTGTTAGGATCATATTTCCTTCTAATGGATCTATGACCTTTATAGGAAGTCCTTTTTCTTCGTCTGCGACAGCTTGATGACGTAGTCCAAAAGCAATTCCTACTTCACCTGATCGAACCTTTTTGATCGGTCCCGATCCACTCGCTTCTAAATGAGGGCCTACATTCTTTAAAAGTTTTGTTAGAATATCAGCTCCCTCTTCCTCTCCATAAGCATCAAGAATTGCTTGTACCAATAGCCAACCGGTACTGCTTGCGTTAATATCCGGAATGGATACATATCCTTCATACATCTCTTTTGTTAGATCTTTGATCGAAGTAGGGATCGGTAAATGGTTTTCTTCCATCACCTTGGTATTGATGATCAATGCACCTTCTAAAGCAGTGATCGGTAAGCGATGATCCGGTGTTGTTTCTATAGGATCAGATGATATACTGAGTTTTTCAAACATATCATTTGATTGCGCAGCACTATCTAAATAATAAGAGCTCATCGTAACGATATCCGCCTCTAGATCCACTCCTTCAGCCATAAGCTTTCCACCTAGCTCACTGGTCCCAAAGGATTGTAATACATATTGTCCCTCATATCCATGCTCATTTAAGGCATGTTGCATCGCCGACAAAGCCTCTTCATCCCCATTTGAATAGATAATTACCTGTTTCTTTGTACTTCCATAAACAAATGTCGGTACAAGGATCAACAACACTAAGGAAGCTACCACTGTTCTTTGTATCCATATATGACTACGTTTTTCACTTTTTTTCGTTAGCATATAGGTGATTCCTTTGACCAGTAAATTGGTAAATAGGATGAGAAGAGATAGTACAAAGATTTCATCGAATTTAGCGAAGTGTTGTAGTTCTTTTATTTTAGTGGTTAATACTGCTGTTTTAGCTCCTACGATAAAGATCAAAGCACTAATGGTCACCATTGCATTTACAAAGTAATAGCAAAACATTTCCATCAATGTGCTTTTAGAATTTGGCACAACAACTCTTCGTATCGTTTGAAGCCAAGTATCTCCCATCAACATTGCTGTCGTTTCATAACCGGCATTCATCTTCCCCAAAGCATTTTTTGCCATAACATAAGGAGTGGAAAAGAAATGAATGATGTTACAAATAATGATGATGAAAAAGGTATTCTGTAATGAAGTGCCACGAAAACTCAGAAGAAAGGCAATACCAAGAACCATACCGGGAATGGTATTCGATATACTACTAATCGCATCCATGCTTTTTTTCGCAAAGGTCGATAATCTACTACGCATGGTCACAAGAGCAGCTCCATAAGCAATCAGGGTTCCTGCCAATGCGGAAAGTATCGCAACCAACAAAGAATTTCGATACACACCAAGCAAATTTCCGGATGTTAACGTATCTGTTACATGCTTTAGGGTAAAGCGAATATCATAAGGCCATTCTTTTATGAAAGGCAGAAGAAAGATGACTGCAAATAGGAGAAGAATCAACATCATGATCAAGGTAGCAATACATGCACAAATACGATCATGCAAAGGATTCTTAGGTAATTCCACTGTGGTATTCTTATTGTATTTGATATGATAGCGATCAAGATACCCTAAGACCACAATGCTCAAAATACTTGGTAGTAGCATCATCATTGCAATGACTGCACCTTGTTGAAAATCAGGTACTGCACCTAACATGTGATTGTATAGATCAGTTGCGACAACATGATATTCTCCACCAACCGCAGCCGGAATACCAAAATCAGTAAAACATAGAAAGAAAGCTTGTATCATTGCCGCCGCAAGAGTTGGTATCATAGGCGCAAGCACTGTCATCCAAAATCGCTTTCCTGTGGAATCGTTCATTAGTTTGGAAACCACGATGAATTTTTTATCAATAAAGTTCATCGTATTGTTTACCAGTAAGAAAGCAATCGGCATTGTATATATGACATATCCTATCAATAGCCCGCTAAACCCATAGATTTCAAAGGGTTGTATACCCAATAGTTTGCTAAGTATGCCCTGTTTTCCAAAGGTATAGATGATCGCAAAGCCATAAGTGATCGTTGGTAATAACATCGGTAACGTCGCAATCGTATGAATCAGCTTTTTCCATCTTCGAGCAAGATTGGTGTAATGAATCGTATAAGCCAATAAAAAGGCAAGTAGTACCGTAATCATGGAACTGACACCTGATACCAAAAAGCTGTTTTTAAAGGACTCCCAAAAGCTAACATCCTGAAACAATTGGACATAATTTGTTAAAGATAACCCATCACCTTGTTGGAAAGACTGATAAAGAAGAAGAGCAGCCGGTGTGAATAGAAATACCAGAAACAATAACGTTAAAGCCAAGTAAATACTTTTCAATTCTAACTGTTTTTTATGCATGGCTTGTCCCAAATAACGTATAAATATTATGACGCTTGATCTCTAATTGATTTAAGATGAACTCTTTCACAAAATTGTTTTCCGGATGGTGAATGATATCATTTGGTTGGGCATATTGTGATATATTGCCATCTTTCATAATGAGCACTCGATCACTTAAGGTTAATGCTTCCTCTGGATCATGAGTAACGATGATCGTTGTCAGGTGATATTCTTTCGCAATCGTTTTGATTTTCTCCTTAATGGATTCCTTAATAACTCCATCTAATGCACTTAAAGGTTCATCTAATAAAAGAATTTTCGGTTTCATTACCATGGTTCTTGCCAAAGCAACACGTTGTTTTTGACCACCGGATAATTGATCGATCGATTTATGCAAATGATCTTTTAATCCAAGTAATTCAATAAACTCTTGCACCTCTTCCTCATTTGATATCCCCGGTTTGTTTTTTAACCCATAAATGATATTCTGATAAGCATTAAGATTAGGAAATAATGCATAATCTTGAAATACAATATTAAACCCTCTTTCCTCCATGGATACCTTTGTAATATCTTTTCCATTGTAAATAAGTTTTCCACCATCGATTTCGACAATTCCCAAAATACAATTTAATAAGGTCGTTTTACCACTGCCACTTGGTCCTAAAATAGATACAATTTCCCCATCATCAATATCTAATGAGATTTTATTTAGAATCGTTGTACTGCCATATACCTTTTTTAACTGTTCAATTTTTAACATATTGACCACTCCTCTTTTGTTTCGCAAGTCTATTATAAGTAATCAAAATTCAGTTTCAAGGCTTTTAAATGATCGTTAACATCCCCTTTACATACTCTTAACAAAGCCCTTTTTTCTTTTTTTTATCAAAATCTTGATACAATGTTCATCTTTGTACGAAAAAAAAGATATGGTTTACATTCAGTAAACAATATCTTCATTTTCTGTTCATATTTTAAATGATCATCTTCTTTTGTGAATGTAATCGTAGCATCTCTACAAAAATCAATTATGAAGAAATCATGAATTCATTTTTACATGAGTAAAGCATAGATTCCAACAAGAATACTCATATGTAAAGGATAGAATACATAAAAGAAATAAGTCTTGAATTTGCTGTGGTTTCCTCGCTCACCTTGATATCGATTTAAAATCAAAAGACTACATAGCGAATACAATACGACCATGCTATAAGCAAGAAACATGATCCACGAAAAGCCGTAAAGAACGATATCAGCAAGTAAAAGGAACACACCATATTGTAATAATATCCCAATTCCAAGTGCTAATAATTGATGCTTTTTTTCTTTACATACAAAACACATAAAGATATCCATAACACCGAAAAAGCCATAATCTGTACCTAGTGTATTCGCAAGGATAGCCAACAGCAGAGCACATCCAAATCCTAAAACTTTTTGATTTCTTTTTTCAAGTTCATCATAGATGAAACAAGACAATGCTCCTAACAGCATGGTAACCAATACATTCGTAAATCCTAAAGAAAGATGTAGCGCTTCTCTTTCCATCCCTTGTATCATGAATTGAAAAGGTACTTCCGATAGCAAAGCAAACAAAAAAAGATTTCTTAAATATCGCACACGATGTTTTGTATATCGACATGATTGTGCACAAAGATAAGCCAAAATAAAGAAAGTCATACAGGAAAAGCCTGTCCCTATCAACAAGATTCCATAACTAAGCTCATCACTGAAACCATAGGTTGCAGACATCCATGTCATGAGGAAAGGCATCATGAATTTCGCCACATGATCCCATAGCATCAAGATTGCTGTTAACCACTTTAGTTGCATTGCTGTTACTGTCTTTTTAGGTTTCATTTCATCACCGACTATAGTATAACATAAGAAAAGAAATGCATCTTGCATTTCCTTTCTTTTATGTAAAATATACGAGCTCATCCTCTAAAGGTTCCGCTTGTGATATATGACGAGCATATAATATAGGTACATCTCCTTGATACTCTTCATCATATTCAATTTTGATTTTAGCCTCTACTTCCACCCATTCTTTTGGTAGTAATTGACTTGCATCTTGATAATGACACAGTAATCCAATCAAAGAAGTATCATCAGCACAACATACCATTGCGAATCGTCCAAGTACAAACGCTTTCGGTATATCATCCACATAATTGGAAATCACTTTTCCTTTTAATGTAATGATCTTTCCATCATATTTTGCAGGATGTTCTAATGCATCCATATACCATAAACCATAATCATCATCTTGAATATGGATATGATCACTTTGTACATCAAATGGTAGTTCATCGTCTTGTAAATTATTGATGGTTCCATCTTTTGATTCATATATGATTTGTGCTGACTTGTTGATCGCTTTGATATTATTTCTTAAATAGAGCTTTTTCGTTGATTCATCACAACGATTGAATATAATGGTTTCACTATGAACCAGTTGTTCATAAATCATGGAACGCATGTTATTGATGTAGGACGCAAAAGTAGATGCATCTACTGTAGATAAGATTTGAACCAATAGCCAATCAAAAGGCATTTCTTCATCAAGAAACTTGGTAAAGTTCCATGTACCATTAAATTCGATCATTACACGATCGGGTTCTATAAGACTATCGCATTTTTTCATAAAAGCATAAGTAAGATCACTTTCTTTTTCTACAGTTACAATTGCGGCATTCACCTTTTTCAAGAAGGCATCATCATACTCTTCCATTCCTTCTTCACAAACCAAGAGTAAGGTTTTCTCATTGGCGGTAAAACCGGGATCCATTAACGTATCTTTGATCAAGGAAGTCTTTCCGCTTTCTAAAAATCCCGTAAATACATACACAGGTACTGTCATAGATTCCTCCTAGGCTATATGAAATAGCTCTTTTAAAGCTTCTTCATTTATTTTGCTTCCGATCACACAAAATCTACCTGTATAGGTTGGTATTCCTTCACGAATTTCATATTCTTCCGGAACCAAATCAAAATACATCCAATGTCCTTCCTCATCAGGCAACATTCCCTTAGCACGAAGAATCATACCATATTGATTCCCTTCACTAAGCTCTTTTAATATAGATTCTAACGCTTCTCGAGTATAAGTCTTTGGTGTTTCCATACCCCAACTTGTGAAAACCTCATCTGCATGATGATGGTGGTGATGCTCATGATGGTCATGCTCACAACAGCAATCATGATCGTGATGATGGTCATGTTCTTCATGTTCATGATGGTGACCATGTTCACAACCTTCATGGTGATGATGGTGTTCTTCATGTTCATGGTGATGTTCCTCATGCTCATGATGATGCCCACATACAGGACAAACTTCTACCTCTTCCATCAGTTCCTTTTCTAATGTTTGTGTCTTCTCCATGACTGCTAATATTTCATTACCACTTAACTGATCCCATGGTGTTGTAATGATAGTCGCAGATGCATTGTGCGTTCTTAATTCATGAACGACTGCTTCCAACTTATCCTCACTCAGATTTTGTGTACGACTTAAAATAATGGTACCTGCATATTCCACCTGATTGTTGAAAAACTCTCCAAAGTTTTTCATATACATCTTACATTTCTGTGCATCCGCAACCGTAGTAAAGCTATTTAATTGGATATCATGATTTCCCATATCTTTCACAGCCTTGATGACATCACTCAATTTGCCAACACCACTTGGTTCGATAACGATACGATCTGGATGATATTCCTCTAGTACCTTACCTAAAGCACTCGCAAAATCACCAACTAGAGAACAACAGATACAACCACTGTTCATTTCTCTGATTTCGATTCCGGCATCTTTCAAAAATCCTCCATCAATGCCTATTTCACCAAACTCATTTTCAATCAATACGATTTTTTCTTCATGTAATACATCTTCAATCAATTTTTTGATCAATGTTGTCTTACCAGCACCTAAAAATCCGGATATAATATCAATTTTCGTCATAGCTGACTACCTTCTTTCTATATATAGCGTCTTATTCGCATTCTTTAGTATAGCACCAAAAAAGTGGATAATCAATTTTTAAGATTTAGAATCGCTTTCTATCAGAAAAAGATGCTTATATATCATGACATCTTAGATCATTGCTCAAAATCCTTATCATAATCTTCCCAACATTCACAGTTAGGAATACCCAATTGCTTAGGATGAAACAACGGATTCTTTCCTTCTTTTTTCTGTTTTTGGTAATCATATAAAGAACGAAATACGTATTTCCCGAGAAATAATATTACAATGATATTCATCAATGCCATCAAACCCATTAGCACATCCGCAAGATCCCATATCATAGAAAAATCGGCCTGTGCCCCTAGAAAAATCACAACAAGCGTAATGATCCTAAACCAAAACAACAGGGTCTGATCGTTTTTGATAAACTTAAGATTTCCTTCTGCATAACAATAGTTTCCGATCAAGGAGCTAAAAGCAAATAAGAAGATAGAAATCGTGATAAAATGGATTCCCCAAGAACCTAGTTCTTGATTCACTGCCATTTGTACATAAGGCATACCGGTCAAACCTTCCTCTATGCCAAAATTCAATAAAATAAAGGCAGTAGTCGTACAAACCAACATCGTATCGATAAATACGGAAATCACCTGAACCAATCCTTGTTTCACAGGATGTGAGACATCCGCAGTCGCACCGGCATTCGGTGCTGATCCCATACCGGCCTCATTACTAAATAAACCACGTTTGATTCCATGCATCACACAAGAACCTGCAAAGCCTCCTGTTATTGCGGTAATATCAAATGCATTGTTTAAGATCGTCATTAAAATATGTGGTAATTGATCGATATGAATCAAAGTGATATACAAACCTAATAAAATATATAAACCTGCCATGATCGGCACTATCGTAGAACTGATCACACCGATTCTATGAACACCACCGAAAATAACCAAAGCACTTGCAAGTGTTAAAATAACGCCAACCAAAAGGGATGCGAATTGATCATGATCAAAATAATAAGATAACGCACTACTGACATTATAGGACTGTAGCCCATTAAATCCAAAAATAAAACAAGCGATCAACAACAAGGCAAATAAGATACCCAAACCTCTACTTCCTAAAGCCTGTTCAATATAATATGCTGGACCACCTCGATACTGATCTTGATCTTTCTGCTTATACATCTGTGCCAAAGTCGATTCAATAAACGCACTGGCCGCACCGATCACTGCCATGACCCACATCCAAAAGATTGCGCCTGCACCACCGGCGGCAAGTGCAGTTGCTACACCAGCAATATTTCCTGTGCCTACACGACTTGCTGTCGATATCATCAAAGCCTGAAAAGAGGATACACCATCCTTGTTATGAGCTTTCTCTTTCAATAAAGCAATCCCTTCACGCAAAAAACGAAGTTGTACAAAACGTGTACGTATCGTAAAATAAACACCGGCTATAACTAATAGCAATAATAAAATATAACTGTATAAAAACTCATTCATCCATGATAAAACTTCCTTCATCAACGTCACTTCCTTTCCTAGTCTGAGGCTTTTCTACTACGTTTATACCAGAAAAGGCATAGAAAAAAGGCACGTAGCATACTTAGCGTGTCTTGTTGAACTTGTTTAGTCTAACATAAATATGACAATTTGTAAAAAGGGTCAGAAAAATTACCATGGAAGATCTTCTATTTCAGTATAGCTACAATCGTTTCTATTTCAAATACTTATGATAAATAGAAAGCTATGCCTAAGATGAATATGAAAAGCATGTGGAATCTTAATTGTTTTATTTGTATGATCATCAGATTTTAAAGAGTGTCTTGTTTATTTTATTAGGTTATATTGTCCGTATTTGTCGTAATTCATAAATCTTAAGAAAATATCATAAATTTTTCTCTCTTATTTTTAGGATTTTTCACCTTCTTTACGTATTAGATATATGTAAGGGTTTCTTGGCTGCAATACCTTTACTTACAAAGGAGGTTTTAAAATGAATAATGATTTGCAGAAAAATGAAGTAAAAGTTAGTTATCGTAATGATGTCTGTTTTAAGTATGCTTTATCCGGTGAGGATGTAATATCTCGTAATATCAGAGATACTGTGATCAAAGATATTACAGGTATTGAGCCAGTGGAAAGTTATGTTGAAAAAACAGAATACCTTCCCATATCGTTTGATGGGAAGAAAATTGTCATGGATGTGCATGTCAAGGACAAGGAGGGACGAGAATACAATATTGAAATGCAAAGCTATGGTGCTGTGGCTACTGAAAAGAAGCGATTCTTTATGTATTTGATGAGGATGATGTTAGATCAATTGAATAGAGGAAATGATTACACCACTTTCCATCCGACCTATCTAATCATCTTTGTGGATTTTGAAATGGACGAAGATCATGAGTTGATCAATCGCTATGAAATGATGAAAAAAACGGGTCGACCATTGTTAGAGAATGATATGGCGGTCATATATTTTGTATCGTTGCCATCACTGAAATATTTGAATAAAAAAGTAAAGGACATGACAGATGTAGAAAAACTATGTTACCTATTTAAAAACGAAGCCGATAATGCTATACTA
>NZ_JBEQZJ010000025.1:0-63738 GCF_045223415.1 Hoskinsella mucinilytica
GTTCTATAAAATATAAGATGGTCTTCATAATAGAATAGGTTGCTGCACTTAATTTTTCCGGAGCATTCTCCAAGGCTTGTTGAAAGGTCATCGCACGATCTGAGATACTATAAATACCGATAAACCCAAGTTCAAACAGATCCATATATCCGATACCCAGCGCCCCACTGATACAAATGGTTGGCTTTTGATAACGATTTGCTAAATTAAGAATTCCCACAGGAACCTTTCCGAACATGGTTTGACGATCACTTTGTCCCTCTCCTGTAATTACCAGATCACAATCTTTGACCATATCTTCCATATCACTGTAAGATAGTAACAATTCAATGCCAGGTGTCATACGTGCATTCAAAATACCAATCAAAACAGCACCGATACCACCTGCTGCACCACCACCTTCGAATTGATTGATATCTATTTGCGTGTAGCGCAGTATATGATTTCTATAATTTTCCATTCCAGCATCTATTTTCTTTAACTGATTCGGATAAAAACCTTTTTGTTTTCCGAATACAAAGGTTGCACCTTGCTGTCCAAGCAAATGATTTTTCACATCGCATGCCGCAATCAACTCAATACCTTCAAGCTTATTCAAACGGTGAAAGTCGATGTATCGAATTTTCTCAAGATTCATTGCCTGTGGCGATAAATACTTATGTTCATGATCGTAAAATCGACAGCCTAAACATTGTAATAGCCCCATACCTCCATCATTGGTTGCACTTCCTCCAAGCCCAATAATGATTTTCTTACATCCTTTATTTACCGCATCTAGAATTACGGTTCCTACGCCGAAGCTACTTCCGAAAAACGGCATCCGTTTCTCTCGTTCATGCATATTCAATCCAATGATATTCGCCACTTCAATTACTGCAGTGGTTCCATCTTCAATGAGCGTATACTCACTTACAATTTTTTTACCATATGCATCAGTGGTATGAACTTGCTGTTTCACTCCACCACAAGTTTGATCAAACGCCTCTACGGTTCCCTCACCACCATCCGCAATCACATATGATATGGTTTCTACATCTGCTTTCGCTTGATGAATTCCTTGTTCTATTCTGTTTGCTACCTCTCTGGAGCTCATACATCCTTTGTATGAGTCACAGGCAATTACAACCTTCATCTAATCACTCCTATGTTCATCTATATATTCTTTTGTTAATTTTACCACAGTTTTTGTTAAAATTAAAAGAGAAATCAGATTTGGAATCGCCATACACCCATTCAAGGTATCAGCAACCTCCCAAACAAAGGATAGCTCCATACAACAACCAATGATCAACAAAGCAATAAATATCATATTATAGACGTATTTTACCCATGCAGAATGAAACAAATAACGAATACATTCGCTTGCATAATAATACCAACCCAGAATAGAAGGTATCGCAAATGCTATGATAGAACAAGCGAATATCATACCTCCTGCTTTACCAAACCCTTGTTCAAAACAAGCGATGGTAAGCGAAGCACCATCCATCCCTTCATGAAGCAATCCACTGCTTAACACAACCAAAGCCGTCAATACACAAACGATCATGGTATCGAAAAAGACTTCAAAAATACCCCAAAACCCTTGTTCCACTGCATTCACCTGTGCTACACTGGCATGCGAAATCGGAGAACTTCCCATTCCTGCTTCGTTGCTGAATACACCTCTAGATATGCCATAATGAACTGCTCTTGAACTTAAATAGCCAATGACACCGCCAACACCACTGTCTAAGGATAGTGCATCTTCAAATACCAAACGTATGGCATGTGGTAATTGATCCATATGCAAAAAGATGAGATAACAACATGCAAGTAAATACAACACACTTACAAGTGGTACGATAATTTCATTGAATCTCATAATGCTTTGCGCCTTTCCCATCAAGATGATCCCTACCCCAATGGCAAGAAATGCCCCGATCCATAAAGGAGGAAAGGATATATACGTATTGATGGTCACCGCAATGGTATTGGCTGGCGTCACATTACCGATTCCAAAAGATGCAAGAATACATAATACCGCAAACAATACTCCTAAAAATTTACTATGACAGCCATGTTCTAATGTTGTCATCGGACCCCCAAGATAGCCATCTTCTCTATGTTCTCGATAATGGATGGCAAGTACTACCTCAGCATATTTACTCATCATACCGAAAAAAGCACTGATGCACATCCAAAAAATTGCACCAGGACCGCCTAAGGTCAATGCGGTGGTTACCCCAATGACACTACCAACACCCAAAGTACCTGCTAAAGCCGTTGAAACTGCTTGAAATGGGGTGATTCCATGTTGTTTATCTGTATGAAATAAAGATCCCAATGTCTTTTTCATGATCAACTTTGCATGTCGAATCGGCAGAAAGCCCGTTCTAATCAATAACCAAAACCCGCAAAACAGCAACAACAAAATCATATATTTCCCCCATACAAGATGATTCAATGCCTCATTCATCCGCATTAACTTTTCCATTGTCTCACTCCCATTCTGTTTCATTGTATTCTCTTTTTTCATCAATTAGTCTGGATTTCTTCTATAAATAGAAAGCAATCTGTCTGATTATCAAAAAAAGTGTTATAATACGTTTGAATTTATGAAGGAGGAAACGTAAAATGAACGTTATGTGTATACTAACAGATGGTTTTGAAGAACTAGAAGCAGTCGGTACCATTGCCTTATTAAGAAGAGCAGGCATCCAAGTAGATGTCTTTGCATTAGATGCAACTCAGGCAACCGGTCGATTTGATGTATGTATCAGTGAAATCAAAAATCTAAAAGATGCCAATTTAGATCAATACGGCATGTTATTTTTACCGGGAGGTCCTCACTATCAAAAACTAGAAGCTAGCAAAGAAGTGATGTCCATCATCGATGATTTTGTGGAAAAAAATAAGTTGATTGCAGCTATTTGCGCAGCACCAACGATCCTTGGACGTCATGGATTATTGAAGCATAAGAAATATACCTGCTTTACAAGTATGAACGAAGATTTCCAAGGTACCTATGTAGATCAATATACCGTCACAGATGGAAATATCATCACAGGACGAAGCGCTGCTGCCGTGATTGATTTTGCTTTTGCGATCATTGAAAAAATCATGGGCACAGAAGATGCAATAAAGGTAAAAAATTCTATATATTATGAAATATAATATAAGATTCAGATAATTCGACAAAATAAGTGCATCATCCTGTTATACTTTTTCTTATGAATAGGAGTGATTTTATGAACGTGATATTACAACATTACATTGAGCGTCTGGAAATGCTACGTTTTTATAATTTTCACGAAGAAAAAACTGTCGCATTACAGCTCCTAGAAGAAGCTTTACAACAACAGGACACCATAGCAGAAGCCTATGCTTATAGTTATTTACTAGATAGCTGTATTTCTACACAAGATAACGTTGAAGCACGTTATTATATGATACATGCCTTAAATCTTTGTGAACATCTACAAGATGAAAATCTACTTTTATTGACGTATCATTTATGTGGATTGTATTATTACTATCACTATGATGAACCCAGTGCTTTGGATTATTATTGTAAGACGCTTTCTATTTGCAAACAACAAAACGATAAAAGAAAAGAAGCAAGCATATTGAACAATATCGCTAATCTTTTCCATAACCGTAATGATTTTTTAGATGCCCAGGTCTATTATCAAAAAGCACTTACTTTGTGCCACTCTTTTGAAGATGATATTTCTAAGCGAGTTCGTTTTATCATTTTATCGAATTTGATTTCCATTGAACATAAACAGAAAAATAAAAAACGAGCAAGATACTATCTAGAGCTGTCTGAAGAATTAAAAGACACTTGTTTGATCTTATATCTTGCCAATACCGTATTAACCGCAGATTGTGAACAAAACAAAGCGGATGCCATCAAAGGTATGGATGCCATGTTTACCTCTTATAAGGATCAATGCTATACCTCACATCAGTTGTTTGAGATTTTTGATGAAATCATTCCTGTAGCAATTCATTTT
This sequence comes from Hoskinsella mucinilytica, assembly GCF_045223415.1. NCBI lineage: Bacteria > Bacillati > Bacillota > Erysipelotrichia > Erysipelotrichales > Erysipelotrichaceae > Hoskinsella > Hoskinsella mucinilytica. Next base: position 3,999 of record NZ_JBEQZJ010000025.1, read on the forward strand.
CAAGAACAACGCAGAGCAAAGCAAGCATTGATGATCCTTTGCGAAACTAGCAATAGCTCCAATGCGAATCAAATGCTCATCGTACAAAAACATTTCATTGATTTATGCGAGTGTTTTCCATGTGATTATGACAAGAACATGCTCTATCAAGATTATTTCCAATTGGTGCAGAAGGCCAATGAACAAAATGATAAAGTAAAGGCACAGTCATATCATGAAAAAATGTTATTAAATGATCTTATGGCACAAAACCTAATTTTGAAACAAAAGGTTGGCTATGATGAAGTCACCCAATTAAAAAATCGTCATAGCTATCATATGGATAGCAAAGGCTGGATGGAGCGTAAAGATATAAAGACCATAGGTATTGCGATGTGTGATATTGATAATTTCAAAGAATTCAATGATCACTTCGGTCATCTTTATGGAGATGAAATCATCAAAAAGGTCGCAGATATTCTTTTAAAACATGCAGATGAACATATCATTCCCTATCGCTTTGGCGGAGATGAATTCCTTTGTCTGTTTATCGATAAAACCGAAGCAGATATCAGTTGTTATCTTACGGATATCTTCTGTCAACTTGAACATCAACAAGATCGTTTACAATTGTCCGCAGGATTCATCTGTCAAAAGAAAGAAACGATTGCATCTTTGAATCATCTAATCGCCTGTGCAGACGAAGCATTGTATCAAGCGAAGAACAGAGGAAAAAATCAATTTGTACAATATCAAGAACAAGAAGCATGATCGTGCTTCTTTTTATATATTTTTTTCTTTCTTTTCCTAGAAAAGTCATGTTATAATGAATAAGCTGAAAAGGAAGGTGAAGTTTATGTCTCCAGAGCCCGAAAGTCCATATCATCAAAACGTCAAAACAAATACAGGAGGCATAATCGTACTCCTGTCATAAGGAGGTCACCATGTTAGAATTTTACAAAACGTTTGAAAATGGCACTAGAAGAATCGAACAACCGGAAGCAGGTTGTTGGATCAACGCAATATCTCCGACACAGGAGGAAATTGAATATTTAACAACAAAGATCGGTGTATTACCTGAATTCATCAAGGCGAGTCTTGATGAAGAGGAAAGTCCACATATTGACTTTGATGATGATGAAAATCAAACTTTGGTCATTGTCGATTATCCAAGTGCAGAGGACGATGAAAACATCAAAGAAAACACATTGCTTTATACCACATTACCATTAGGGGTTGTCATTATGAAAGGATATGTAGTTACCATATGCCTTCATGAAAATTTAAATATCGAAGATATGGCTGGTGGAAGAATCAAAGGTGTTCATACAGATATGAAAACCAGATTCTTATTATTGTTATTACTAAGGATATCTCAACGATTCCTAATGTATCTAAAACAAATCGATCGTATTTCATCGAGAACAGAAACAAGTTTACATCAATCCATGAAAAATAAAGAATTGATCCAGATGCTTGGATTAGAAAAATCTCTTGTGTATTTTTCTACCTCACTCAAAACAGATGAGGTCACACTGAATAAAATCATGAGAGGAAAAGCAATCAAACTATATGAAGATGATCAAGATCTTTTAGAAGATGTATTGATTGAAATTCATCAGGCTATTGAAATGTGTAATATCTACAGCAATATTTTATCCGGTACCATGGATGCCTTTGCCTCTGTTATCAGTAATAACCTGAATATCGTCATGAAAGTTTTAACGGTAATTACCATTGTAATGGCCATACCAAATATTATATTCAGTTTCTATGGCATGAACGTCAGTGGTCTACCTTTCCCGGAATGGTGGTTCCCTACCCTGATTGCCGTGATCGCATGTATCATCGCAACCTTTATCTTCATGAAGAAAGACATGTTTCATTAACGTATGCTCGCTATGCATACGTTTTTTTTAGATTAAAAAAACAGGTTTCCCTGTTTTATTCTTCTTTTATGATAACCTCATCACATGTGACAGCTTCCTTTTGTTTTCCTTCAAAGTCCAACATGTTTTCTCCTCTACTACCATATTTTTTCACAATTCTCTTGTAATAAAGAATGGTATAAAAATTAGCGATAGCATCCAGAATCAATAAGAAACTGAAGAAATTATGTAGAAATTTTTCTTCAAATGGCACTAAAATTAATACCATCCCCAAGATCAAAGGAACAATCGCCAATACCAGATTGGCAACCCATTGTCCATCCTGTAAACGAAACAGATTCATTGAATATTGGGTACGTAACGTACTATCCAATACAACCAAACCACTCAATACCAAAGGATAATTATCCACGATTACATTAGGCTTAAAGGTCACGATCAACCCAGCCATACAGTACAACAATCCAAAAGCAAAGCTAAACTCATTTGGCTTTAAATATTCTTTCTTAAAGAAATACACTAAGATTTGAAATAATCCCACCAAAACAATGATGATACCGGCAATTTTAAAGAAATTTAAAAATTCTACCCTTTCAATTGTATAAGATAAGATCGCAATGATCAGATAAAATATCGATAAAATCATTAACTTCCAATTCTCAATTTTCAAATTCATTCTCATACCTCCTGGTTTCTTTTCTTCATGATACCATATTTTCCTTTCTTTATGCATACTTTCTTGTATTCTATCCTGATTTTCTTCATGTTAGTTCCACCTTCCATGTAAAATGGATGCGTTTTTCAAATCCTTTCCATTTATTTCATGTTATACTGTACTTGAGGTGATAACATGTTAAAAGAATTATATGAACGTCAAAGCATTCGAAAATATCTAGATCAACAGGTGGAAGAAGATAAACTGATGGAATTATTACATGCGGCAATGAATGCACCAACCGCAAGAAATTCTCAAAGCTGGAGGTTCATGGTCATCACGAATAAGGAAGCATTATCCACAATGACCCAGCTACAACCTTATACGCAAATGATGAAAACAGCACCTTGTGCTATCATGGTATTAGGTGATAAGAAAGCCAGTCAACCGGATGAATATCTTTATGTGGATGCAGCTGCGGCAATTGAAAACATCTTGATTGAAGCAGTTCATCTTGGATTGGGAACGTGTTGGTGTGCCATCGGTCCATCTCAAGAGCGCATTGATCGTTTTCGTTCTTACTACCACATTGATCCAGATCTGATTCCTATAGCAATCGTCGCAGTAGGTTATGGAGATGAGCATAAAGAAAAAGTCGATCGTTTTGATGAATCAAAGATCACATATTATAAATAAAGTTTATCATGTTAGAAAAGATGACCGTAAGTGGCCATCTTTTCTATAGATTTTCAATCGGTTTTCTCTCCGCTTTCAGATTATGTGTTTTTTCACTACGTTTTTCTAGTTCCGCATTTACTTCTTCTAACGTGATTCCTTTTTCAACCATTAAAACCATTAAATGATATAATAAATCTCCGATTTCATTGATTTGGTCTTCTTTTGTTTGAGATAAGGAAGCAATCACAACCTCTGTACATTCTTCCCCTACTTTTTTTAATATTTTATCCAATCCTTTTTGAAATAAATAACTAGTATAACTTCCTTCTTCCCCTTGTTCTTTTCTACTTAAAATCGTTTCATATAATACTTCTAATTCTTTCATAGCTCTTCTCCTTCTATATTGCGATAAAAACAACTGTAATGTCCTGTATGACATGCTGCGCCAACTTGTTTCACCAGCAATAAGATGGTATCCTCATCACAATCAACACGAATATCTGATACATATTGATAATGTCCACTGGTTTCTCCTTTGACCCATAGCTCATTACGGCTTCTTGAAAAATAAGTCGCTTTTTTCGTTTCTATTGTTTTCTTTAAGCTTTCTTCATTCATATAGGCTAGCATCAATACTTCTTTGCTTTCCTCATCCTGAACAACAACCGGTATCAATCCATTGCCCTTTTCAAAATCTATTGAGATCATATACGTACCGCAATTCCTTTCTCTTTCAAATACCGTTTGACCTGTGGAATGCTCACTTCCCCATAATGAAACATGCTTGCAGCAAGTGCCGCATCACTGGCTTCCTCTTCGAATACCTGCGCAAAGTGTTCTAAAGAACCACAGCCACCACTTGCGATCACAGGTACATCAACGATATCTCTTACCGCTTTACATAGCGCAATATCAAAACCTTTTTTGGTACCATCTGCGTCCATACTGGTCAATAAGATTTCACCGGCACCTAAGTCAACACCTTGTTTGACCCATGCTAAAAGATCCATGCCGGTATCAACTCTACCACCTTGAATGACCACATTCCAACCGCTTTGATCCTCTCTCATACGACCATCAACGGCCAAAACGATACATTGATCACCAAACATTTCTGCGCCTTCTTTGATCAAAGAAGGATTCTTTACCGCCGCACTATTTAAGCTAACTTTATCCGCACCTGCCAACAATAGCTTACGAATATCTTCCACACTGCGAATTCCACCACCAACAGTGAATGGGATAAATATTTCTCTTGCGACACGCTCTACTACTTGTACCATCGTATCTCGCTGTTCATGTGTTGCGGTGATATCCAAAAAGACCAGTTCATCCGCCCCTTGTTCATAATAGCTTTTCGCAAGCTCAACAGGGTCACCGACTTCTTTTAAACCCACAAAATTAATGCCCTTCACAACACGTCCATCCTTGACATCTAAACAAGGAATGATTCGTTTGGTATGCATGTTTATCCCTCCTTACATAAAGCGATTGCTTCAGGAAGCGATAACGTATTGGCATACATCGCTTTTCCCGTAATTGCGCCATAAATGCCCAATTCCTTTAATGCTTGAATATGAGATAGATCCTTGATTCCACCACTTGCGATGATTTGTATGGATAGTGTCTCAGCCAATTCCTTCAACATTTGAATATTCGGTCCCATCATTGTGCCATCCTTACTGATATCTGTTACAATAATGGTTTTTACACCTAATTCTTCCATCTTTTTCGCAAATGCAAGATAACCCCAAGTACTATCGGAAAGCCATCCATTGCCACATACATAACCATGTTTACAATCTATGCCCACTGCAATCTTCTCTTGATATTTACGAATTGCTTCTTTCAAAAACGCTTCGTCTTCTAATGCCGCTGTTCCTAAGATCACACGTGATACGCCTTGTTCCAAATAGAAAGCAACATCACTCATAGAACGAATTCCGCCACCTACTTCCACGGGGATATCCAAAGCTTGAGCAACTTCCAAAATGGCCTGCTGATTACATTTTTTTCCTTCTTTAGCGCCATTCAGATCTACCATATGAAGATACTCTGCGCCAAGGGACGCAAAGGTCTTTGCGATATCTAGAATACTTTCTCCTACGGTTTCTTTTTTATCATAATCGCCCTGATAAAGACGTACCGGGGCATGATCTAGAATATCAATGGCTGGTAATATGATCATTTAAAACTCCTCCTTAAAATACGTTAGAATTGCCAAGCCATCCTCTGCACTTTTTTCCGGATGAAATTGCGCTCCTAATACATTTTCATGACATACAAGTCCCGGTATCTTTAATTTTCCATAACGGGAATATCCTATCAAGTCAGATTCTTCGATACCCTGTGCATAATAGGAATGCACATAATACACAAAAGGATGCTTAGACAAGCGCTCAAACAAAGCAAAGTCTTGTTGTTTCTCTAAAAGGTTCCAACCAATATGTGGGATCTTCACCTTAGGATCCACCATTTTAACGATACGACCTTTTAAAAAGCCAAGCCCCTTTGTTAAGCCTCCTTCCTCACTTTCCTCAAATAAAGCCTGCATTCCCAAACAAATTCCAAGTAACGGCTTTTTCTTTACAAGTACCTCTTCCTTTAACGTATCCAAAACGCCTGATGCCGCTAAATTTTTCATACAATCCGGAAAAGCTCCGACACCCGGAAGGATCAATTTATCCGCAAGCATTAAATCCTGTGGATCACTTGTAACTTTACATTCTACATCTAATTTACGCAAAGCATTTTCAACACTATGCAGGTTCCCCATGCCATAATCTATGATCGCTATCATTCTAATTTCCCCTTCGTACTTGGCAATGTATCGCCTTCTACTTTTATAGCTTCTTTTAATGCTCTTCCCAAGGCCTTAAAGATTGCTTCTACCTTATGGTGATCGTTGGTTCCATACATAACATTGACATGAAGGGTCATCCCTGATGCAAATGCAAAGGCACGTAAGAATTCTTCCACCATTTCACAAGAAAATGTTCCTATGGTATCTCTTTTTAATTCACATTGATAAACTAGAAAAGGACGTCCGCTGATATCCAAAGTGACATTGCATAATGTTTCATCCATAGGAAGCATCATACTTCCATAACGAGCGATTCCTCGCCTTTCTCCTAAGGCTTCCTTCACACAGGTTCCTAATAGGATACCACAATCTTCAACGGTATGATGATCACATACGTCAAGATCTCCCTTGGCTTGCAGTGTTAAATCTATCCCGGAATGAAACGCAAACAACGTCAACATATGATCAAAGAATCCAATACCGGTTTGAATATCGCTGATTCTATTTCCATCCAAATTCAAAGAACATCGAATGTTTGTCTCGTTTGTTTCTCGTTCTTTCGTTACGATACGCATGATGCCATCTCCTTCTCGAATTTTTTCAACACATCCAATACTCTTTTATTTTCCGCTTCACTACCGATGGTGATTCGAAAACTATCATTACCTTTATAATCACGAATGACGATCTTCTGTCGGTTGAAAGCTTGTAATAGCTTTTCCTTTTGATCACATCGTCCATATAAATAATTTGCTTGAGATGGATAAAAAGTGATACTAGTAAAGTCTTTTACTTTTTGATACATCCAATCTCGTTGGGCGATGGTTTTCTTTACGATCGGTTGATATTCTTTCGCATGTTTTAATACAATAGCACCTACTTTTTGTGACATTGCGGATATATTATAAGGTACTACCTTTGGTCTTAATTCCTCGATGTTTTGTTGGTTACTGATCAAGAACCCCAAACGTGCACCTGCTAGTCCATAAGCTTTGGAAAGGGTTCTAGTGACATATAAATTTTGATACTGATCTACACATTGTAACATGCTTTCATTGGCAAATTCCGCATATGCTTCATCAATGATGACCGGAATATGTGGAAAGGAGCGAATGATCTTATCAATACCATTACGTTTCAATGCATGTCCGGTTGGATTATTGGGATTGGAAAACAAGATCATATCCACACCTTGTTTTCTTCCCATTTCAATGAATGCATCAATATCAAAGCTTCCATCCTTTTGACACGGATATTTTAAGATCGTTGCTTCGTGCATGGTCGCATAATAATCATACATAGAGAAATCAGGATTCAATGTATACAACGTTTTTCCTTTCCCCAGGAAATATCCGATCATCAAACCCAACATTTCATCACTACCATTGCCAGCCAAGATCTTATTTCCTGCCATATTGATGACTTCGGCATATGCATCGATCAATTCCTTGTTTTCAATATCAGGATAACGATGAAACATGATTTCCGGTATTGCCTGTTGGATTTCTTCCATGATTCTTTCATTGATATTTTGGCTGAGCTCATTGGCATTTAATAACAGACCATCTGCTCGCTTTGTTTCATACACTTGTATTTCTTTCATTTTGACAACCTCACTCTCACTGCATTCGCATGAGCCTGTAGTTCCTCTTCCTCGCCCATAGTGATGATCGCTTCTCCATAAGCATTGACAGCTTCTTTTGTATAGTGTAAAAAGCTTGATTTTTTGATAAAGCTATCTACAGACAATGCGCTCGAAAATCTTGCGGTTCCACTGGTAGGCAATACATGATTGGTACCACCATAATAGTCACCGATACTTTCACATGTATAATATCCCATAAATACGCTTCCTGCATGTTTTACACTACCAAGATAAGCCATAGGATCTTCCACCATCAATTCTAAATGCTCCGGTGCAATGCTATTGGCAATTTCTATACATTCCTCTAGGCTAGTACATACAATCGCTTTTCCGTAATTTTTTAAACTTTCTTCAATGATTGCTTTCTTAGGCAAACGATCTGTTTGTTTCCTTAATTCCAAGTTGACCTTCTGTAACAATTCCTTACTGGTCGTCAATAACACAGAACTAGCCATAGGATCATGCTCTGCCTGTGACAACAGATCCGCTGCCACGTATTCAGGATTTGCCTTTTCATCTGCCACAACCAGAATTTCACTTGGTCCGGCAATCATATCGATATCTACCTTACCAAACACCAATTTCTTTGCGGCTGCGACAAAGATGTTTCCAGGTCCGACGATTTTATCAACTGGCGCAATGCTTTCTGTACCATATGCCAAAGCCGCAATCCCTTGTGCTCCGCCAACCTTATAAATTTCTTTGACACCGGCTAACTTTGCCGCAAATGCGATATTAGGATGCAACATACCATCCTTACTTGGAGGTGTGATCATCACGATACGTTTTACTCCTGCTACACTTGCAGGAATGGCATTCATTAAGACACTGCTTGGATATTGTGCACGTCCTCCTGGAACATAAATACCAACACTATCTAATGGTAATACACGCTGTCCCAGATAAATTCCCATTTCTTTTTGTAAGAGATAGCCATTTTGTTTTTGTGCTTTATGAAAATATGCAATGTTTTCTTTTGCTTTTCGCATGCTTTCACAAAAGAAAGGATCACATTTTGCACTTGCTTCTTCAATTTCAGCCTCACTCACACGAAATTGATCTAGCTCAATTCCATCAAATTGTTTTGTATATGCTTTGACAGCCTCATCTTTACGCTTGCGTACATCCTCTAAGATCTTCGTGACCTTGATGATGACATCACTGTTGATTTCCTCAGTTCTACTTTCCATATAAGCCTTTAATGCTGCTTTATTTTGTATACTGATCTCACTTAACATGCTACATCCTCCATAGCTTGCTTCAAATCTTTCAAAATAGCGGATACTTCATCCCGTTTCAATTTAAAGCTAGCTTTATTTACAATCACTCTGGCACTGATATCACAAACGGTATCAAATACCACCAATCCATTTTCCTTCAGTGTGGTTCCTGTTTCCATGATATCTACGATACCATCACATAACCCTAAAATAGGCGCAAGTTCCACAGATCCATCAATTTTAATAATTTCGACATCCATTCCCCGATTCAAAAAATAAGATTTCGCAATACTTGGATACTTGGTTCCGATTTTTACATGTCCGATTTTCTCAAACAAATTATTTTCCGGTAATCCTGCAACGATAAATTTACACTTACCAATGCCTAGATCCAGCATTTCATAATAATCTTTATCTCCCTCTAATAAGGTATCCTTACCAACAACACCGATATCCGCAACCCCATGTTGCACATAGGTGATACAATCATTTGCTTTTACTAAGAAATAATTGATATCCTTTTTGGTATCAGGAAATACCAAAGCTCTTCCTTTATTTTTTAACGGTTCTATTCCATAACCGCTTTTCTCTAACAACTTTACCGTTTCTTTTTCCAAACGCCCCTTGGTCAATGCCAATGATATACTCATTTTACCGCCTCCTTGATTTCGATTTCCTTTACATCCGCAGGAATCAATTCAACTCGATATTTTTTACGAAGCTCTTTTGCTTTATCCAATGCTGTCAATTGAAGATGAAGCGGATAAGTTAAAATCAATGTTTGTTTTGTATTCTGCCTCGCTTCATACATGGATAAGATATAATCCAGCTTAACGGAGAAGCCAATCGCAGGTAATGCATTTCCAAATTTCTCTAATAGATGATCATATCGACCACCACTTAGTACACTAGTACCTATGCCACCTACAAAGCCTTCAAATAACAGCCCGCTATAGTAATTCAAATGAGGTACCTTACCTAAATCAAACGTAATATGATCTCCATATCCTAACGTACCAAGATCTTTCATCAATTTCTGCATTGCCAACACGATTTGTTTTAATTGATCATTAAAACAATAATCAAGTGCTTCCGTTAACACGCTCTCATCGCCACAAAGCCATGGCAACTGAAGAAAGAATGCCTGTTTTTCTTCTTCTAGTTGTAAGTTGCTCAAGTATTCCTTTAACTCGATCATACTTTTACGATCAATGAGATCTGCTAGTATTTCAACCTGTTCTTCTGTTAGATTTAATTGTTCACATGCACAATGGAAGAAATTGACATTACCGATTTCAAGGGTATAGGAATCTTGTTTCATAGCTTCCATGACCTCTAAAGCACACATCAATACTTCTAAATCACTTTCCAGATCACGTAATCCGATCAGCTCTACACCACAATCCGTGACTTCATTACGCTTGCCCGCAAAGGATTGCTTCACCTTAAAAACATCTGCTGTATAACGAAAGCGAAATGGTGGTGTTTGATCCTTAAATTTGGTTGCACATACTCTAGCAATAGGCACTGTCATATCCATACGAAGTGTTAAGATCTTTCCCTCTTGATCGAAAAACTTATACATTGCCTCATCCTTTAATTGTTCAAAACCAGTTTGATAAGTTTCATAATATTCAATGGATGGTGTAATGATTTCCTCATAACCATAAGCTTCAAATACTGCTTCGATTTCTTGTTTTAACTCTTGACGATTCACACATTCCTTTAAGATCAAATCTCTTGTACCTGAAGGTATACTAAACTTTTTCATATCTTGCACCTCTTTCTAAACAAAAAAACTTCCATCCAAAGGACGAAAGTTAAACTTACGTGATTCCACCTTATTTTATTGATATCTCACAATATCAACCTCTTCGAGTACCAACATACTCTAGCATGATAACGGATGCAGGGACCCCGATAAGAACTACTATGTTCATCCTTACTGCTCAAGGATGTGTTCAAGCAGTGATCCATATCTTTTTCCACCAACCAAAGACTCTCTATCATGTTCGCTTACTTTACTATTTCCTGTCAAAGCATTTTTATTTATCTATATACTAAACGCAATTATGAGAAATGTCAATCAAAAAATGAAATATTTTCAAAATTTCAATGTAACATTTTTCATTTATCATCAGATAAATAATGACTTGTTAATAAGCGTACAACATCCTCTTCACTATCAAAACCATCATAGTCTTTGCCTTCCCCATAACGGACACCATGAATCATATTTTGAAAAACACATTTTCCCAGCTCTTCTTCTCCCTCATATTTCGCAAAACGAATAAATGCTCGATGTCGAATATTGTTTTCTTTCGAGAATACATCCATATCACATGGCGCATCATCACATTCCCAGCATCCGGCAATCCCCTTTTGCTTGCTACAACGATACTGATAACAACCTTCTCTTTTTCCATGTCTGGCACAGCTTGGATTGTCAGAAGTACAACCTCTACAAAAAGCAGCATCCTTACAGAAAGCACAAATGTTTCCACACCTACCAATGTTTTCAATCACATCTTTTTCATTCATATGCTCTACCTCTTACACTTTTCCTATTACTCTTATTGTAACAGTATTCTTCGAAATAGAAAAGCAATTTATTGATCAAGAAGCAATTTTTCAATAGAAAGCATCATCAAATAAAACTTTTGCTTTTTTTCCTCAGGCAATGCTCGATAGATTTCAATCAGCGTTTTCTCATTCTCATCCAATTCCATTACGTTTTTCTGTTGCATTTTATTCACACCTTTCACCTAAATATAGTATAACTCATTTATAGGATTTGTCTATGATACCCTGATGTATAATCTGCACAGATAATATAAAAATAATACACATTTTCGTGTATTATTTCGCTAAATCCTTTAAAGCTTTCACAACTGCTGTAAATCCTGCACGTTTTTCTGATGGTACATCATCCAGTATTTGCATGAATTCCTGTTCATCCTCCTGAACAAGGATTCGATATGGATAATTGGTATCATTCAAATGCAATATCTGATTTAAATTCAATTCCAAAGCCTGACAAATCATCACCAAGGTTTCCAAGGATGGTTGTTGCTCGCCTCTTACATAGGCCGAGATAGATCGTTGTGTTGTGCCTATCACTGCAGCCAACTGTTCCTGTGTCATTCCTTTTCTTTTTAAAGCGTGATGAATCGACTTACCGACTTTCTTATTGATCGTTGCTCTTTCCATAATGAAATCCCTTCCCTCTCCTAATCGTATCCATTATAAAAGAACCAAGCCCAGTTTTCGCACTTTTAGCTTTAATTATGCTGAAATATTTACATAAATATTTATTTTATACCTTTTAAGTATATACTATAAAATAAATATTCCAAAAAAAAACTGTTATCATGTAACATCACATCATAACAGCTTCCTTCTTTTAAGCGTTTTCCACTACTGCTTTTACGATATCGTCAGCGCTTAATCCATATTTTTCAAGTAATTGTGCAGGCTTACCGCTTTCGCCGAATACATCCTGCATACCTACCATCACGACTTTGCGTGGTGCTTTCTTACTCAACACCTCTGCAACTGCACTACCTAAACCACCGATCACACTATGTTCTTCACATGTTACAAATAAATCATGATTTTCTGCCAAAGATGTTAATAGTTCTTCATCGATTGGTTTGATGGTGTGCATATCCACAACAGTTGGTTCATAGCCTTGTTCTTTCAAGGTATCATAAGCCTTTAATGCTGCTTCTACCATGATTCCACATGCTACGATCGCTACTTTTTTACCTTCACGAAGGATATTCCCTTTACCGATCGTAAATTCCATCGTTTCTTCATACACTGTTTCTACTGCACTTCTTCCAAGACGCACATAACATGGTCCTTCATATGCCGTAACTGCTTCGATTGCTTTAGAAGCTTCTACACCATCTGCAGGACATATTACTACCATATTCGGAATACCTCTCATCAAAGCGATATCCTCAAATGTTTGATGACTTGCGCCATCCTCTCCGACAGTGATTCCCGCATGACTTGCACAAATCTTCACATTCAGCTTCGGATATGCAATAGAGTTTCTGATTTGCTCATAAGCACGTCCTGTCGCAAACATCGCAAAACTACTGGCAAATACGATATTCCCACTAGTTGCCAGACCGGCAGCTACTCCCATCATATTGCCTTCCGCAATTCCCATATTAAAATGTTGTTTTGGATTATTCTTTTTTACCATACCACTTTTCGTAGATCCGGATAGATCCGCATCCAATACCAGAATATTAGGATTTTCTGATGCCAGCTTTGCTAAGGTATTCCCATAAGCTTCTCTTGTTGCCATCTTTGCCATTATGCCTGTCCTCCTTCAAGTTCTTTTAAAGCATCTGCACATTGTTGAGCATCCGGTGCAACACCATGCCAATTCGCTTTATTTTCCATGAAAGAAACGCCTTTTCCCTTTACTGTTTTTGCGATAACAGCGGTTGGTTTACCTTTCACTGTCTTTGCTTGTTCCAATGCATCGATCACTGAAGAGAAATCATTTCCATCCTCAAGTACGATTACATTCCATCCGAATGCTTTGAACTTTTCATCTAATGGTGTTGGATTCATAACATCCTGTACCTTACCATCAATCTGTAATCCATTGGCATCTACGAATGCTACCAGATTATCCAGCTTATAATGCGCCGCAGACATTGCTGCTTCCCAAACTTCCCCTTCTTCACATTCTCCATCTCCTAAAAGAGTATATACACGATAAGGAAGATCATGATATTGATTTGAAAGAGCCATACCGACTGCTGCTGAGATTCCCTGTCCCAATGAACCGGTAGACATATCGATACCAGGCAATTTACGCATGCTTGGATGCCCTTGTAAACGTGAATCGATCTGACGGAACGTCATCAACTCTTCTTCACTTAGAAATCCTTTTTCACACAATACTGCATAAAGCAATGGTGATGCATGTCCCTTACTTAATACAAAACGATCACGAGCACAGCTTGTAAGATTATCTTCATTGATATCCATTTGAGTAAAATAAATGGATGTAACGATTTCTACAGAAGAAAGGGATCCACCTGGATGACCGGATCCTGCTGCTGAAACCATTTTTACAATATTTTTACGAATATTCGTCGCATGTTCTCTCAAATTTTCTAAATCTGACATTATGTAATAGTCCTCCTTTAAACTGACCGCCTACATTATACTAAAAAAACCCTTATAGTTCAAAGAAAATTCAAAAGAAAGTGAAAAAAAGCGTATCTTTCACAATTTTCACATTGCTTGATATGCTTTTCATTTGCTTACATTAAGGTTGTAGCAGTGTTAATTGTACTTTTTGTTTCTCTTCATCGATATGGTAGACCCAAACTTTAACGATATCACCAACCGCTACCATTTCGCTTGGATGAGATATCCTAGTTTTACTCATTTTTGAAATATGTACCAATCCATCTTCATGAAGTCCGATATCCACAAAAGCACCGAAATCTACTACGTTGCGGACCACGCCTTCTAATTGTTGCCCTACATGAAGATCACTTAACTCTAACACATCGCTTCTCAGCATCGGTTGAGCATATTGATCACGATAATCACGTAATGGTGCGGCAATACTATCTAAGATATCTTGAACGGTATAAACATCTGCTTGTAAGATCGTACAAAGTTCCTTCGCAGAAGTCTTTTTCACCTTATCGGCAGTAGCTTCACTACCCATTTCGATTTCTTTGATATCCAAAGCTGCAAGGATCTTTCTTGCCAAATCATAGCTTTCCGGGTGAATACTGGTGCGATCTAGCAACTCATCGCCATCTTCGATGCGTAAAAAACCCGCAGCCTGTTCAAACGCTTTTGCGCCGATCTTAGGAACTTTTTTCAATTCTTTACGATTATGAAGTTCTCCATGCTCTTCTCGATACGATACGATATTCTTTGCACTGGTTGCATTCAATCCTGAGATATTTTTTAACAGCTCTGCACTTGCCATATTTACATTGACGCCTACACGATTTACTGCCTTACTAACAACAAAATCAAGTCTTTCTTTTAAACGAGCTTGTGGAAGATCATGTTGATATTGACCTACCCCAATGGATTGCGGATCGATCTTAATGAGCTCGCTCAATGGATCTTGTATTCTTCGAGCGATAGATATCGCACTTCTTTGTTCTACATGTAAATCCGGAAACTCTTCACGAGCTAGCTTACTTGCAGAATATACAGAGGCACCTGCTTCACTCACGATCGTATAAGATACCTTCAACTGGTGATCCTTGATCAATTTCGCAACAAATGCTTCACTTTCTCTACTAGCCGTTCCATTACCGATAGCGATAATATCGATCGGATATTTTTTCAAAAGTTCTAACATGATACGTTCAGATTCCTTCACCTTTGCATTGGGTTGATGTGGATAGATGACACTGATATCCAACATTTTACCAGTATGATCAATAACTGCTAATTTACAACCGGTACGAAATGCAGGATCAAAACCTAAGACCATTTTATGTTTCATTGGTGCCTGTAACAACAAACGTTCCAGGTTCATAGAGAATACCTCAATGGATTGTTCATGAGCTTTTTCACTCAATTCATTACGAATTTCTCGTTCCACGCTTGGAAAAGCCAAACGTTTCAATCCATCCTTAACAGCTTCTTCAATCTGCGCATTGACAGGACTTAATCGCTTTTTCGTAAATTTATGAATGGTCCAATTGATGATATAATCTTCATCGATATCGATCGTAACACTCAATACCTTTTCTTTTTCTCCACGATCGATGGCCATGATACGATGACTCGCCAAAGTGGAAACACGTTCGCTATAATCATAGTACATTTTATAGACTTTCTTATCATCCTCATGCTTTTTCTTTTCTTTTGTGATCAAACGACCATATTTTTCCATGCTGTTACGAATTCTCGCACGAACATCAGCATCATCACTTGCCATTTCCGCAATGATATCTCTGGCTCCTTGTAAAGCTGCTTCCACATTTTCCACCTTATCATTGATATAGTTGGAAGCTTCTTTTTCTACCTCACCATTCCTTGGTAAGGTCAATATCCATTCCGCAAGCGGTTTTAAACCTTTCCCGATCGCATCTGTCGCTCTTGTTTTTCTTTTCTGTTGATAAGGACGATAAATATCCTCTACTTGAGAAAGTTTTTCCGCTTTCATCACCTGAGCAACGATTTCATCACTTAGCTTACCTTGTTGCTCAATTAAACGCAATACATCTTCTTTTCTTTTTTCTAGATTCATCTGATACGCATAATTCTCTTGAATGACACGAATCTGTTCTTCATCTAATCCACCTGTCACTTCTTTACGATAACGTGCAATAAAAGGGACGGTGTTTCCTTCTTCAATCAAATTCAACGTATTTTTGATCTGCTTAACACTGATATTCAGTGAAGCCGCAATTGCTTCAATAATATGGTCCATTGTCATTTCCTTTCTATTTTAATACAAATATGGTTTCTCCGGGATTCATATTAACCATGGTACGTAATAATCTTGGATGTTGATAGCCTTTTCTCACAAAGGTTTTCAACCTTGTACCACCATGATAGCCATGTATGATCACAACTTCATGGATACTGGTAGGTACCTGTTTCAAAAAACGATCCAACGCCAACTTAGCTTCCGCTTTGGTAAAACCATGAATATCCAAACGATCGATCATATCATTCCCCACTTTCTCAACGTTCTCATTATAGTCATTTTTTCTTTTGATTACAAGGCTATACAAATGCATTCGATTATGCTTTCCATCTCTTCTATTATGCGATACAATACTAATAATGAAACGAGGTACCTGATATGAAAATCGAACAACCTAAGATAAGTTCAACACTAGATAAAGAAAAGGATCTGGAAGCTTGTATCATAGAAGATCCCTATGTACAAGGCAAGCTGTTTGAAGATATTACCATAAGCTCATTGGATATCGATTGTCTGCATCTGGATGGCTGTTATTTTAAAAATGTTTATTTTGAAGATTGTCATTTCCCTTTGATCGACATGGTAGATGTGATATTTGAAAATTGTGAAGTCAACAACTTGCATTTTGAAGAAGGCGCCATCCATCGCACCCAGTTTTTACATTGTCGTTTGACCGGTATCGAAATATTGGATTGTACGATGAAAAACGTTTATTTTAAAGAATGTAAAGCAACCTATGCAAATCTTTCCGGAGATAAATTCAAACAGACCGTTTTGAAGAACAGTGATTTTTCAAGTAGTTCCTTTATCCAATGTGAATTTTATAAGACTGTATTTGACAACTGTAAATTAAGTGAGGGTGAATTTTATAACACTGCTTTATCCGGAGTTGATTTCAGTACCAGTGATATCGAAGGAATCGGAGTCAGTCAAGATAAATTAGCGGGCGTAACGGTCAATGAACAGCAGGCAATGGAATTGGCAAAATTACTTGGTATCATCATCAAACCTGAAACAATCTATGAATGATCGCATATAAAAACATATCCTTTACAGATATGTTTTTATATCGTTTCGACGATGTTCAATAGAAGCTTTACGGATAGCTCCATCTCATCAATACAAGCATATTCATATTTACCATGATAATTGTATCCACCGGTACCAAGGTTTGGACAAGGAAGTCCTTCATAGGTCAATCTTGCTCCATCGGTTCCGCCTCTGATTGCATGAGAGGTCGGCTCTATCCCTACCTGCTTCATAGAGGTTTTCACTAGTTCTATGATACTCATGTCTTGTTCAATGATCTGACGCATATTGGCATAGCTATCTTTTATCTCAAGGGAAATCGTATGAGCCGGATATTTCTGATTGATAAAATCTGCCGCTAATTGAAATTGTTGCTTTTGTTTCTCAAATAAACGCTCATCATGATGACGAATGATATAAGACATATGTGCTTTCTCACATTCGCCACTCATATCGGTTAAATGATGAAATCCTTCATATCCTTGTGTACATGCAGGATCATCAAATTTCGGTAAAAGAGAATGAAATTCCATTCCTACCAACAACGCATTGATCATTTTACCCTTTGCATCACCTGGGTGAATGCTCAAACCTTGGATTTCAATTTCGGCACTTGCGGCATTGAAATTTTCATAATCAACGCTATTGATTTCTCCACCATCTACTGTATAAGCAAAATCAGCACCAAATCCCAAAACATCAAAATGATCTGCGCCTCTGCCTACCTCTTCATCCGGTGTAAATGCCAATTTGATTTCACCATGAGGTAGATCTTGTTTCAACAATTGTTCTGCCATGGTCAAGATTTCCGCAATACCAGCTTTATCATCCGCACCAAGTAATGTAGTCCCATCTGTGACGATGAGTCCTTTTCCTTTTTTATCTTGGAGAGAATCAAAATCTTCTGGACCCATGGTAATGCCTTTTTCTTCATTCAATACAATGGTACCACCATCATAATGTTCAATGATCCTAGGCTTGATATCTTTTCCACTCATATCACAAGAGGTATCCATATGGGCAATGAATCCCACTGTTTTTTTCCCTTGTATCGTTGCAGGAATACTACCATATACAATGCCAAATTCATCCACTCTTGCATCTTGGATCCCCATCACCTTCATCTCTTCTACCAAAGCATTGGCAAGCGTTAATTGCTTCATGGTACTCGGTGTTGTGGAAGACATAGGATCTGATTGGGTATCATAACTTACATACTTTAAAAATCGTTCTACTACATTCATACATCGTCCTTCTTTCCCTACTTATTGTATCGTATCCCTACCATGTTTTCAATGATAAAAACGTTCCCCTTATTTCAATTCTATCAAATATTTATGAAGGTTATAATAGATACTTTTGTAATCGTCCTCCATGATACGAATCGTTTTCTGCATATCTTCATCTAGCGTGAAATGAGAATCATCAAAATCACGAATCGCTTTTTCGCCCATCTCTATACTTTTGACTGCTTCCGCAATTACTTCGGTATCATTCATCAGGGAAAGATTTTTAAACTTATTCATCATCTCTGCCATCGTTCCCATCATTCCCGCATCATCTGTTGCATCTTTTCCGATCGCATTGATTTGTGCAGTCAATGTTCGCTCATGTACCTTCAGTATACGTAAGATCCTTGTAAACTCAAGTTGTAATTCTTCTGCTTTCAACTTTTTTTCTAGATCTTCAAATACAGCTGCACCCATATGGCAACCCTTCAATAACTGATTCAATTCTTCAGATAATTTTTCTTTATCCATCAATATCACCTCAACTATAGTATGGACCGATTTCCTTTTCTGTATTTCGCCTAAATTCAATAAAAAATCCACAAGATATGAATGAAATCCTTACCATTTTCTTAATTTCTATCGTTTTCATCGTTCTGACAAGAAGGAATGTTAAAATTACGGTATAATATTAGAAAAAAAGGAAGGAGTCCTTTTATGAAAAAAATACTACATTGTTTGTTATGTCTCATTCTGGCATTGACCTTAACCAATCCGATCATGGCAAAAGAAAAGCTGAAGGATGATGGTGCCTATCATGTTGTCAATGTAAATGAAAAAGGAGACAATGAAATCATTGAGACCTTTGATTCCTATGCTCAAGCAAAGGTTGCCCATACCCTTTTAAAATCCAGATATCATAATCTGGGCATCACCTATGGAACGACATTTTTAACCATAGAGTATGGGGTCATCGCTTTTGATCGAGCAAAAGATTGTAGCCTAAATGTCACCTTTACCAACGATGCCAATGGAGAAGATGGCTATACCAACGGATGTTATGGTGTGGATGCGGCTTTTTTAGAGAATAATGTGAATGCCGGAAAGGTAAAATTTGCGTTAAGCGGGGTGATTGGATGGATTGATGGTGAACAGGTAACCTTATATCCCATTGAACAGGTGAAAAAAAGTAATGCCTATTCCATCCAAAATGGTTATTTGTATCACCACATTGCAAATGATCTTTTCGCAAATTCTTATGATACCGATGTAAAGCTTTTCAAAGCTCCTTCTTATATGAAGGAAGATACATTATATTACAGTTATGATGGTCATTATTTCTATGAAGATTTTAGAGCGATGATTCAAGATTATCGTAGCCAATCACATACTTCTTCCATCAATGCGCAAGATCCTTTTTATCAATATTATCAATATATCTCACAACGATCCACATCAAAGTATGATGAAGCACAGCTTGCTTCCTATTTTGAGGACGAATTAGCCATCAACGATACGATTACCTCCTTCTATGACAAAGATAATCATATCCATGATATCTTAACACAGTCATTGCTTCCTTCTGCTATCCCAGCGTTTCTGCAATATCAGAATATGTATGGTGCCAATGCCTTGTTGTCATTATCCTTATCAATGAATGAAAGTGCGCTTGGAAAAAGTACGCTTGCTTTTTCCAGAAACAATGTATTTGGACATGCGGCTTATGACAGTGATGTAGAAAAGAATGCAAGCAGATATCAATCTACTTCGGTAAGTGTTTATGCACATGATCTACATTATATATCTAATGCTTATGCAAATCCTGAAGCATTTCAATGGAACGGTGGCTTTCTTGGAGATAAGAATGCCGGTATGAATGTGAAATACGCATCGGATCCTTATTGGGGAGAGAAAGCGGCACAATATGCCTTTGAAATCGATGAAGCTTTGAAAGGCCTTGATCAAGATCAATATTGTCTTGGAATCACCAATCAAAAGGAAACCGTGGTATATCAAGAAGCAAGCACGAAAAGTACTGAGATCTATCGTGTCAAAAAAGGCAGTGTATTCAGCTTTATCCTTTTAGAACGTATCGAAAATAAAGAAGGAACCTTCTATCGTGTACAAAGTGATCCTGCATTAGATCATAAGAAGAGTATAAATTCAGATGGAACATATTCTTTTGTGGATAGCTATGGTTATATTAAAGCAGATACGATTGAAACCATCATCCATCCGGATCAACTAAAAGCAAAAAACTATATCCCGATCACCTTTGAGGCAGCAGGTGGTAAATTTTATCCTAACCAAGACAGCATAACCATTCAAATTGAAAACGGAATGTTACCAAGTATTGTTGCTCCTACGAAAGAGCATGCTTTATTTAAAGGATGGAATCAAGAGCTAACAAAGGCCACAAAGCCTGTTACCTATACGGCTGAATATGATGAGGTGATCGAAATCCTGTTATCCAACAAGCCCATGAGCGAATACGCTTATGGTGATATGTTAGATGTGAAAGATGGCGAATTAACCATTGTATATGCAGATAAAGAGAAAGAAACGATCCCCTTACAAAGTGATATGATTTCAGGCTATGATGCCAAAAAGGAAGGAAAACAAACCTTGACCATCACTTATGCAGGTTGTACAACGACATATGAAATCGAAGTCAGTAAAGCCAAACAAGAACAATTGGCTTCTCTATCAGCAACCGCAGATGAATTGATACGCAATTACTATGGAAAAACGGAATTAAGCAAAGAATCCATCGATCAATTAACTCAATTCAAAGAGCGTATCAAAGGCACGATCGTGAATGCGTTTTCTTCAAATCAAATCAGAGCACTAGATACCATTTTTCAAGAAAATGTATCACCGCTTAGTATCATCATCAAAGATGCTCATTATGATCTATCCGTATCCGGTTTATCTTTGGCAATACAAGATCAAAGCATATGGAATGCTATATTCCCAAAAACCATCGTCTTGCAAGTCAAAGATGCGATATCCAAGCAAGAGAAAGAACTGGTACAAAAAGTGGTCAATGCCAACCATATGCGATTAGAAGATACCTTTTCTATTTCGGGAAAAGATGATTTCGGTGGACTTCAAGCAAACAGTGAGCTATTATTTTCCATACAAAAACCTGAACAGAATGCTGATCGTGATTATCAGATATACTATATAGAAGGACAAGATGTATATCAGTTACCTACTACTCAAAGCCAACACCGCATTCAATTTCAAACTGAGAAAATCGGTAGCTTTGCGATTGTTTCTACCTCCAACAGCGCACAAGTGGATGGAAAAGACATCGTGGAAAACAATACCATAAAGGACAATGGCATAAATTATATCCACCGCTTTATTGTTCTGCCTATATCTTTGTTATTGATCATAGGGATCATATGGATCAGCATCCACTATTATTTAAAGAAAAAAGGAATACGTATACGTATTCCCAAAAGAAAACACAAAAAACATAGAAAGGAATCTATATGAGAAGAAATGAAATCGCTACGGAATTAACTTGGGATCTTCATGCGTTCTTTGAAGATCAACAAGCATTTGATGACACCTGTGAAAAAGCAAAACAACAATTGCATATCGTAACATCTTATCAAGGTCACATAACAGATACAAGGGATCACTTTCTACAATTTTTCAAAGAATATGAACATTTACTTCAGATAACAGAAAACCTCTCAGTTTATGCGAATATGTGTGCTGATGTTGACCCTGAAGATACTCTAGTACAAGAAAATCTTTCCAAATCCGAAAGTATCTATGATACGCAAGTATCAGCCTTGAGCTTTTTAGAAAACGAGCTCATAGCGAAGAAAGCCATCATTGAAACCTACCTTGAAGATGAAAGTGCAAGTGACCTTCGTTTCTATCTTTCAGAAATTTTCCGTAGCATCCCATATCGTTTGGATGATGCCGGGGAAGAATTACTTGCACAGGTTTATCAACTAGCGAGAATCCCAGAAGATACATTCAAAAGCTTTCAATTGCGTTTTGAACCGGTCATGGTGGATGGTAAAGAAGCATTTTTAAACGGTGCAACCTATTCCACCTTCTTAAAACATAAAGATGTTAAGGTTAGAAAAGAAGCCTTTGAACATTATATGAAGGAATATCAAGAATATCAAAATGTATTCATGAATACCTTAAGCGGTCATATCAAAGGACAAACTTTGATGGCAAAAACACGTCATTTCGATCATGCACTTCATGCTAGTTTATATGAAGATGGAGTAGATGAATCCTTATTCTACAAGGTACTAGATATGAGCAATATGAAATATCATTCTTATCTAGAAGAATACTTCCTATTACGTAAAGAAATTCTTCAGTTGGATACACAGCATGTATATGATATTCAATTAAGTTTGATAACGTCTTTGGATATTCATTATACCATCGATGAATGCTTTTCTATCATGGATCAAGCACTGGCTCCTTTAGGTGAAGATTATGTTGCGTTATTACATCAAGCAAGACAAGAGCGTTGGATTGATTTTATGCCATGTGCCGGGAAAAGAATAGGAGCTTATTCTTGGGGAACCTATGATTCTCGTCCTTATGTCCTGACCAATTTTAATGGTGATTATGATTCCTTGAGTACGCTAGCTCATGAATTAGGTCATTCCATGCATTCTTATTTTTCATGGAAACATCATCGCTATTTGAACGCAAGCTATCGTATTTTTGTCGCAGAAGTCGCAAGTACGGTCAATGAGCTATTATTGAATCATTATTTATTAAAACACAGCAAGGACGATCATGAAAAAGCATATATCCTTGATAATTTAATGACGCAACTGATTACAACACTTTATCGTCAACCGATGTATGCTCAATTTGAAGTGGATCTTTATCACTGGATAGAAAATCAAGAAGCTCTTTCTTCCCAAAAGATCACACAACATTACCTTGATTTAAGTAAGGCATATTATGGTCCCGGTGTAGAAGTAGATGAATTACAACGTTATGGTTGTTATCACATACCTCATTTTTATTTTAATTTCTATGTCTATAAGTATACAGTAGGTATGTCTATTGCGATTTCTTTTATGAAACGTATATTAAAAGGTGATGTAGAAGCTTATCGCACTTTCTTAACCAAAGGATGTAGTGAATCTTGTCTTGATGAATTATTGCATGCCGGTGTAGATCCTAGAGAAGATCAGGTCTATGATGATGCATTTACCTTTTTCAAAGAAAGTCTGGATCAATTTAAATCATTGATGATAAAAAAATAAAAAAGCGATATCATCGCTTTTTTAATAGGAAAACTTATCGTAATACTCCATGTCCTCTAACACCGTAATGTCTTCAATAGGATTTTCATCTAAGCGTAATTCATATAAGTTTTTCAACTTTGAAAGTGGTGTCACATCCGTCACATAGTTTGCTTTCAAGGTTAGTGAACTTAGGTATTGACAGCTTGTTAACGGACTTAGATCCATGACACTGTTATGATCTAAACGAAGACGTGTTAGATTACATAATTTCTTCAAAGGATGCAAATCCTCTATCACATTACCATATAAATCGATAGATGCAAGATTGGTTAAATCTTTTAATGGTGTTAGATCATGAATATCATTATTGCTTAATCCCAAGCATTCAAGATTGATCATGCCTTCTAAAGATTCAATGTTACGTATATCATTATTTCCGACATCCAATGTTGTCATTTTGTCAAAGCCCTTCAATACATCGATATGTTTGATTTGATTATTGTAAACATTGAGCTCTACCAAATTTTTCGCATGTTTTAAAAATTCGATATCTTTTAAGAAACAATAGCTTGCTTTAAAATATTTCAGATTTTTCATTTCCTCTATTACTTCTGTATGTGTGACTCGATTTTCAGAAATATCCAATTTCTCCATCTTCGTCAATCCCTTTAAACATCGAAGATCATGTAAATTACCTTGAATGATACGCAAATCTTTTAGGTTCTTTAGCTTCTTTAAGAAGGAAAAGTCTTTGATATGGTCAAACGATAATTCCAATACCTCTAAATTAGGAAATTCCGCTAAAATACTGCAATCTGTCAAATATTCATTGTTTGTAAGATTCAAGGAACGTAGTGATTCCTTACAATATTGAAGTGGACTTAAATCAGAAAATAGATTTGTGGAAAGATCCAAGACTTCAATATGTTTCAAATAGGTAAGATCACTAATATCATAAAGCCACATCTTATTCATATGTAATTCTTTCAATTCATTCAACATACCTAGGATAGATAAAGGGAATGGCCCATTTTCGATACCAACATAAAGCTTTTTCAATTTTTTTACGGTTTCCAAGTAGGATAAATTATCGACCTTACTTCGTTCCAAATTCAGTTCTTCTAAATTGATCATACCTGCCAAAGCCGAGATATCCATCGTATACAAATTATTGCGTGATATATCAAGGCGTAACAGCTGTCGATATTCACGCAGTGCCTGAATATCTCTCAGCATATTTTTGGATAGATTTAAATATTCGATTTCCCTTAGATCCTTGATAGGTTCTAGATCCTCAATGCTGTTACCACACAGATCCAAATAGTTCAGGTTAACTGCATATTGTAATCCCTCTAATGATGCAATTCCTGCTGAACGAGCTGATAATGTCGTTAACTTTTCCATAGCCGCTTCGTTAATTGCGTCTTCTTTTATCTGCAACGTACGGGCAATTGCCTCCCTAAGCATATCATCTTTTATGATCATAACAGATTCCTCCAATCTATTTCATATGTCTGCTTCTATTATACCCCAAAAAGTCAAATTCTGAAACTGCTTTCCTTTTTTTCTTTTTCGAACAATGGAAAACAAAAAAATCGTTTTTCGAAAGCGTTTTACATTGACAGACCATAGAATTCGTGGTAATGTATAGACGTAATAAAAAGCAATAACTATGATTTCACGATTCTGGAATTGTATTTATTCTCAATGTACAATAATCCATTTCGTGATTTTTTTATACATTTGAGGGCTTCTTATTCAACACTTATAGGAGGTACGAAAAATGAGTACAGGTAAAGTAAAATGGTTTAACGCAGAAAAAGGATATGGTTTCATCACTTCTGATGATGGTAAGGACATTTTCGTTCACTACACAAGCATCAACTCAGAAGGATTCCGTTCTTTAGAAGAAGGACAGAGTGTTACATTCGATGTTGTTGACAGCGATCGTGGTCAGCAAGCTTCTAACGTTACAGTTAACGCTTAATTAAACCGAATCGATACCGAAAAGGTCAGGCTATCCTGGCCTTTTTTCTATACAAAAAACCTTCTACATGATAGAATAAAGAAAAGAAGGTGATACGTTATGGATCGCTTAGAAATGATTCGCATGAAGGTAGATAAGATCATCTCAAAGCTTGCAAATGAAGAAACACGAAAATTTGCTTATTTACACAGTTATGGAGTTTCCCAATGTGCCATCTATCTCTCTATTGTTAGAGGGCTTGATATTGAGTTGGCGGGAATTGCCGGTATGTTACATGATATCGCAGTTTATGCAGAGAATTGTGCTCACAAGGTCCACGCCAATCGAAGTGCTGTTATCGCAAAGGATATATTAGAGGAATCCAAGGCATTTAATGAAGAAGAAATCATCGCCATCACCAATGCCATTGCCCTTCATTCTGATAAACTCACACGTACAGATACACGTTTTGCTGAAATGTTAAAAGATGCAGATGTCTTACAGCATTATCTATATAACCCAAATATGCCAATGCAAGATCGTGAGAAATATCGACTTTTCTATCTATTAGAAGACTTAAAAAAACTTCATCAGCGTCATGAACAAACTACATAAAAAAATCTATCAACTCACTGATAGATTTTTTTCATTCTCAGAATACATACTGCCTTTTCGATGACGATATAGAAACCAAATGGTAAACAAAAGGGTCAATCCTTCACATACAAGTGTCGCATACCAAATACCGTTTTCCTGAAACAAATAACCCATCACATACACACTCAAGGCAATCATCAAAAAGCCTCTAAGCAAAGATATGATAAAGGAATATCTACTTTTTTCAATTGCCGCAAAATACCCTGCCGATACAATGTTATAACCAATGATGACATAACATAACGAATAATTACGAAACGCTTGTACACTATCCGTAAACAATTGCCCCACGCTACGATCTAAGAAGATAGATACCAAGGTATCTGTGAAAAACAAGCATATCAATAACGCTACAATGGAGCATAATAACGTTGATACAAACGCATATCGTAAAAACAATGCACATGTTTTGGGTTCTTTCTTTCCTCGATAAAAGCTAACCAATGGTTGTGTTCCTTGAGAAATCCCTGTGAATGTCATCATGACAATGTTATAAATATACGTAATGATCGTATAGGTTACGATACCATCATCTCCGATATAGCGAAGGATAGCATGATTAAATACAAATACGATGAATCCTGCGGATAACTCATTCATGAAATCACTTGTCCCAATAGGTATGATTCTTTTATAAATGGATAGATCCAATTTACAACGACACCAATGAATCGTCCCCTTCTTCTTAAAGAAATGATAAAAGAATACACAGAAGGTCAATACCTGAGAAAGTCCTGTTGCGACTGCCGCACCTTTGATTCCCATACCAAACATTACAATCAAAACATAGTCCATCACGATATTGGTAATTGCTCCAATGGTTACGGCTAAAGTAGATAACTTAGGAAAGCCATCTGTTTTCACAAGTACTTCCATGGAATACGAAACGATAAAGAAGAAAGAAAACCAAACAATTACTCCAAGATAATCTAACACAAAGGGCATGGTTACCTCACTTGCGCCAAGGAAAGTAGCGAGTGCATTCAATTGAGATAGCGCAAAGATGGTAATACCCAACGCACAAATACTTAATACGATCGTATTGGTGGTAAACACTTGATTCGCCTTACGAATATCATGTTCTCCTCGATAGATGGCCACTACGGTCGATGTCCCTACCGAAAACAAAATAGAGAACGCAAAGATAAAATTGATGTAAGGCATGGAGATATTCACTGCAGATAATGCGTGTTCACCAACAAAGCGTGCTACATAAATACCATCCACCATCGTATAAAGATTGAATACCAGCATACTGATTACACTTGGTATCACAAATTTTAAAAACTGTCTTTTTTTACTCATAAGTCACCTCTTGCTTGTCCATTATAAACTCTGGTATAATACTAGAGTCAAGAGGTGCCTATGAAAAATTACTACAAAATTAATGAAATCAGTAAAATGTACAATATTGGTGTAGATTCTATTCGATATTATGAAGAAATCGGGATTTTACATCCACTTCGAGCAAAGAACGGCTATCGTCAATATACGACCATAGATATTCATCGTTTGAATATCATACGTGATTTACGTAGTCTGGATTTCTCTATGCAATCGATCAAGGAATATCTTGAGCATCAAAGCATTGCCTCTTCCCTTGCTTTTATGGAAAAAGAAGAAACCATCATTGATGAAAAAATCAAAGAGCTACAATCCATCAAAAAAAGTGTACAAATACGAAAAAGATCCTTGCGTGCCAGCAAAGATATGAAACCCTATCAAATGGAAATCACCCATCTTTCAGAAAGGAAATGTGTTGCTTTAAAAAGTAATTTAGACAAGGATGATACTGATTATCAATTGATCAAACTATCAAAAGAATATGAAAAAAACCTGTTTCTCATCGGAAATTTTAACACCGGATATTTTCTCGATGTTCAAGATGAACAAAACATCCATCCTTGTAGTGTATTCATTTGCGGAGATCATTTGGAAAGTTATGAATTCCTATTACCTGAGGGTGATTATCTTTCTTTTTATTATACAGGAAAGCGTGATGTTGAAAACAAATATATCAAAGATATGTTAAAGCACTGTAAACAACAGCATTATCATATCGATGGCTATGTTATGGAATTTTTCATCATCGATGATCATGAAACAAGATATGAGGATGAATATATCACACTATTACAAATTAAAATAACCAAGTAAAAAGGCGAATTGCTCGCCTTTTTATGTACCTTATTTCATTATTTGGCTCAAACAGGGTGTATCAGGATATCCTCATACACCCCTATGTAACGAAAGCACTAAGACTTTGAGAAGGAAAAGTCTTTTGTACTTTAGTAACCATTACATAATCGTGACTTCTGTTTCAGGATCAAAGAAATGAATCTTACTTAAATCCATCGTTAATTGAATGGTTTCATGAGGTCTTGCTTCAATTCTAGCCGCAACCTTCGCATTCATCGGTTGATCATGGAATTTACCATGAAGAATATATTCATGACCTAACAATTCACTGACATCTACATGGAAATCAAAGTGTGCACTAGGATAAGTATCAGCTACAATCCCTTCACCATGTAGATCCTCTGGTCGAACACCCATGACAACATCTTTTCCTTCATATGGTTTCATGCATTCCAAGAACATATCCGGCACAATAATTTCTTGACCTTCGGTAATGAATGTTCCGTTTTGATACTTCCCTTTGATAAAGTTTGTCGCAGGTGCTCCAAGGAATCCGGCAACAAACATATTTGCAGGATTGTTATAAATTTCCTTTGGTGATCCGATTTGTTGAATATAACCACCCTTCATAACAACGATTCGATCGGCCATGGTCATAGCCTCTGTTTGATCATGAGTGACATAAATAGAGGTAGCACCGATACGTTCATGCAACTTAATAATTTCACTACGCATTTGAACACGAAGCTTAGCATCCAAATTGGATAATGGCTCATCCATTAGGAATACCTTTGCATTACGTACAATTGCTCTACCTAGTGCAACACGCTGACGCTGACCACCGGATAAAGCCTTAGGCTTACGATCTAAATATGGTTCGATTTCAAGAATTCTAGCGGCTTCCTTTACACGCTTATCAATCTCTTCTTTGGGTGTCTTACGTAACTGTAATCCAAATGCCATATTGTCATATACACTCATATGTGGATACAACGCATAGGATTGAAATACCATCGCAATATCACGATTTTTCGGTTCAACATCATTCATGAGTTGCCCATCAATATAAAACTCCCCTGCCGTAATATCCTCTAGACCGGCAATCATACGAAGCGTCGTTGATTTACCGCATCCGGAAGGTCCTACAAAGACAATAAACTCTTTATCCTTGATATCTAAGTTAAAATCAAAGACGGCCTGTACATTATTGTCATATACCTTATCTATATGTTTTAATGATAATTCTGCCATACCATTACCTCCTATTTGTATTTCTTATTGTAGATGTATAATTCCACAAGCAAACCGGCTAAGCCTAACAGCTCCATACCGAGATTCGCAAGAGAGACTGTTTTTTGACCAATAATGATCATACCTAAAAATACGAAGAATAAAACTGCCATGATTATATTTTTTAATATGTTACTTTCCATTCTTCATCACCATCCATCGAATTTCGCCTGCTTCTAATGTAACACTTGTACTATTTCCTTCTCCATCATATACATTGGTTGTTTGTACACGATTGGTATTGTTTAAAATGGCATAAGTTCCACTGTTTGGATATGCATGAACCTCACAATACAGGTTGTCCGCATACCATGTTTTGAATTCTTGTTCTTTATCAGCTGCATAATACAACGCACGCATCAATATTCTTGTATTTTGTTCACTATAAGGTAATCCTGCAATATAGACACATCGACCTGCGCCATATTGATGACTACTCAAGTGTACTTCCCCATTGCTGTAGGAAATGATTTGGGTATCTGCTTTTGTTGCATAGATATTTTTCATTCCTTCACCGAAGTTTAATTCTTCAACAACATCTTCCGTAATGAAATGATGATCTACAGGTGTATGGAAGTATTTATCACTGTGTAGGGTAAATCCTAACTCTTTATCTACCCCAAAGGCATCCGCAAGCTGGAAGAAATGTCCACCTTTTTCAAAAGCTGTCGGTTCTCCGATTCCTACCAAACCTCCACCTTGATATACCCATGCACGAAGCATAGCGACCAAACGTTCATTATCCCATACATGACCTCCACTGAAGGCAGTACCGGCATCTCCTGCGTTGATGATGACATCGATATCCTTTGGTATACCATGTGCCAATATCTCATCAAAACTAATGAAAGAGACATCGACACTTGCTCCGGATAAGCTTTCCAACATACCATTATAGGAATAGATCTGTTTACAATATAGACCATGGGCAACCATATAAGGATGCCAACTACGTAATGCTCCCCAACTATTTAGGATTGCGACCTTTAACCCACAATAAGGCTCGTTTTCATGAACATGATCATAGATATATCGGAATTCATCACAAACCTTTTCAATATAATCTACAAATGCAGGAAATTTATATGCAAGGCTTGGATAACCACCATATCCAATACGATCGATTGGCTTACGCATAATGGCACGTCTTGCACATAGCCAGTTATCAACTGCTTCAGGTATCGGATCATTTCCTTCATAGAAGGTATCCGGGAAGAAATATGGTAGGAATCTTCCTTCATGATAGGTTACTCCAGGTATATCACTAATCAAACG
Source organism: Hoskinsella mucinilytica (assembly GCF_045223415.1). NCBI lineage: Bacteria > Bacillati > Bacillota > Erysipelotrichia > Erysipelotrichales > Erysipelotrichaceae > Hoskinsella > Hoskinsella mucinilytica. Next base: position 35,146 of record NZ_JBEQZJ010000025.1, read on the forward strand.
AAGGGTTGCTCCATTTCCAACAGAACCTACCACAGCATCCAATCCGATTTCCGGGAAATAAGCACCATAAGGTTCGGTACCGATCCAATTATCCCCAAGAAACATCATGGCTTCTTTACCGGCAGCATGTGTTAATTCTACCAATTCTTTGGCCGTATCTTTCACAAAGCGCTGTTGCATATCGATATAATCTTGATATGCTTTGGTTGGTACACAGAAGGTAGAATTGTAATATCCGTTTTGAACAAAGTCTTCTGCACGAAGTCGATAGCCATATTCCTTTTCAAAAGCAAGCATGGCTTCTGTAGAAACACTAGCTCCATATCCACACCAATCAACGAACTTTTCCTTTGCCATTGCATTGAAAATCAAGGTAAAGTGGTAAAAGAAGGTCGTAAAGCGTACGACATCTGTATCAGGATTATCTTTTAACCATTGTTTTAAATATTCAACCACATAAACCCTAGATGCCGGTTTTCTGACATCAAATGGGATTTCATGAGGCTTATCTCCCCAATCATTGGTGATATGATTATACATTTGGGTAGGATCCCATAGGATATAGGCTAAAAAGGATACTGTATATTCATGGTAACTTTCGACTTTATGAATACTTACCGTATGTTCTTTACGATCATAGTCCCAATCCTTTGAATCAACTACACGATTGCTAGTACGATCTATAACCTCCCACCAGATTTTTGGATCATGGTCATAATCAGGGGTTATTTGTTGATCGAAGTAATCTTTTGCAAAGGCTATGGTCAATGAATCCTCAGTAGCGAGTGTATAACTGCTCATCAAATAGATTTGTTGACACTCCTCCATATGTTCTTGTGCGAATTCATTATGTCCTCTTGCGACAAAATACGTGGTATAGATTTTAGCATCTAAATGTTTGATATCATCATCTAATTTTGTTCCATCACTATCTCGAATCGCATCAGCTCCCCAGCGATTCAATAAATCTTTTGTCTGTTCAAGAAAATTTGATTCACTTGGCAATGTGACTCTGCCTTTTGTTTTTCCCATAATATGACTCCTAATCTTTCAGTCCACCAAGGCTCATACCTTGTGTTAGTTTCTTCTGTACTAAAATATACAGAATCAAAGTTGGTACCATAACGATAACTAAACCTGCGTACATAACACCATATTGAGCAGCACTTCGCTGTTCTTGCATCAAAAATTTCAATCCGACCGCTAATGTCGCATTTTCTTTTTCCATTAAGGTAAATGCTACGATATACTCATTCCAGAAGGATAAGAATTGAAATAAAATGACGGTGATGATACTAGGTCTAGCCATAGGTATCATAATTTTTGTCATTGTTTTGAAATAGCCACATCCATCAATCAATGCCGCTTCTTCATATGCCTTAGGTAGGGTCTTAAAATATCCACTCAACAGATAAACGGTAAATGGAAGTGAAGTCGCTGCATAAACGATAGCCAAAACAATCTTATTATTGACGAATAAATTGGTAATACCAATCATTTTTTCTGCATTAAACAACATCATATAAATTGGTAATACGATATAGTTTACATTGACAAATAAGCCTGCCATAAAAAGTAGATTTAAAACTTTTTTACCTTTAAATTTGAATCTTGCCAATACATAGGATGCAGGCAATGCGACAACCAATAGAATAACCAATGCCAATGCAGTTACAAATACAGAATTTAATAAATATTCCCCCATATGTGCCTTGGTAAATGCAGTCGCATAATTGCTCCACAATAAGACACTTGGTAAGGTCCAAGGATCACCGTTTAACTCTAATTGACTCTTTAAACTTGCTAGGAAAACCCATGCAAGAGGCACTACAATAGTAATCGCAAATACAATCATTGCGAAATATACAAATATTTTATACCAGGCATGGCTTGATGTTTTCTTTTTCATATCATGTTCCTCCTAGTATTCTAATACTTCACGATTCGTTACTTTATTCAGAATGCCTGCCAATGCAAAGGATAAGATGAAGGACAATACACCGATTGCCATACCATATCCATAGTTTCCAGCAAATGCTTTCTTATACATATAGTTCAATAATACCTCTGTTCCAAGGTCACCATTTGTATTGATCTGAATAAACATAAAGCTTAGGTTGATGGTTGAAATAACATAGAACGTCAATGTCGTACGAATATTATCCCAAATCAACGGTAACGTAATCATAAAGAATTGTTTGAATTTTCCGGCACCTTCAAGTCCGGCTGCTTCATATAAGTTTTCCGGAATCGATGTCATACTTGCCATATACATAACCATATAATAACCAATTGCTTGCCATACTAAAGCACCACATATTGCATAAATAACGATATCCGGATTACCCATCCATTGTTGACGCAAACCATCTAAATGAATCATAGAGAAAAAGTTATTCAACAATCCATTATCAGGAGCATAAACAGCTGAGAAAATACCCGCAATGACAACGATATTCAAAATATTAGGAATATAGAAAATGATTCTGAATAAATTCATACCTTTGAATTTTTCTCTTGTTAATAATGTCGCAAACAATACAGCAAATAAAATGGTCAAGATCATCACAACAACGATAATGAGGATCTGATTCTGCATAGATTGTATGAATGTTTGATCTGAGAATAAAATTTTAAAATTATCAAGACCTACGAAAGTTTCAGGACTAACAAAACCTGCTTTTTGAAACAGAGATAGTCGAAATACCTGAATCGTAGGATAAACGATAAATAGACAAACCAGAATGACTGCTGGCGCAAGACATGCCCAAACAAAACGTCTCTGTGCTTTCTTTTTTGTCATAAGTGTTCCTCCTTTTTTTGAAAAAGCGGTGAGAAGCTTTACTCACCGCCTGATAAATTACGATTAAGATTACTTATTTCGTAGCGATAGGATTAGCTGCTACAGTCTTCCATAATTCAACCAATTCACTGTTCCATTTCTCAGCAGTAGCGCCATCTTTACCAGAAGCGATATCATCGATTGGTCCATACATTGTTTTCTTGAAGTCTAAATCTGGAAGTTTTGTTGCATCATATGCAGCATAGTTTCCGATAACTGGTTTTACAGTTTCGTCTTTATAAACGCTGAATAAATCCTTCAACTGCTGGTCTTCGATCAAATCTTGAGAACCTTTGACTGGAGATACCACGTTGTATTTAGCGAAAATCTTAGCGCCTTCTTCAGAATATAAGAATTTAATGAATGCTTTTGCATCATCAGGGTTTGCAGCTTTTGCAGGTACCCAAACTTGTTCTGTAAATGTAGAAACAACTCTTTGTCCATCTTTTTCAAATGCAGGTAGAGGCATTACTCCCCAGTGGAAGTCTTTTGGTGTAGTTTCTTTCATTTCATTTACGATCCAAGATCCGTTAGGCATAAACAATGCTTTACCATCGATCATAGCTTGTTGATTCTTTGTAAATCCTTTGTCAACGTTAGCGTTTGCTACAGTATCAGCATATAGATAACCGTTTTTCTTATCGACTAATTTAGCAATTGTATCAGTAATTTTCTTACCATTTTCAGAATCCCAAGTTCCTTCTGCATATTTCAATGCATTTGTGAAGTATTCTTCATTTCCTGCTTGATATAACATTCCCATGATCGTCATGTCGAAGTATCCTTTTACTGGATAAGTAAACAATGTCGTACCATTTTCTTTTGCCTTATCACCTAATGCAAACATGTCATCCCAAGTTGTAGGCATTGCATATTTCTTTCCTTCACCAATCAGTTCTGTATTATAGTACAAACCAGCTGGAGTATACATGATTGGTGCTACATAGCTCTTTCCATCTCCGAAGTATTGAGCAACTGCGTCAACATATTGAGTATCCAAGTTACCGCTTACTTCTTTCATAACATCACTGATATCCAAAACTTCACCGGAATTCAATTGAGTTTCTGTAAATGCTGTAGCTTGACCAAGATTGTAGTAAACAACATCAGAATACGTACCTGAAGCATTTTCTTTATTTAATACTGCAGGAAGATCCTGTTCAAAGCGAAGTTCAACAACAACATCTGAATTTGCTTTTTCAAAAGCTTCCTTCATGTCTTTCCAAACTTCTTCGCCATTACCACCACTAAATGCGTCAAATTTCAAGATACGTTTTCCATCAGCGTTTGTCGGAACTTCTTTCTTTCCGTCGTCGCCACCTTTGCTACCGCAACCTGCGACTAGCGTTGCCAGCACTAATGCTGAGCATCCTACTTTCAATAATTTTTTCATAATCTCAAATTTCCTCCTCGTGGATTATGCTTTCCATGTCTACATTATAGTAAAATGTAACCGCTTTTGCTATACATAATATTGTTTAGGATTTTATATATATTGCTAAAAAATCAAAAAAATTTATAAAACTAAAATTTTATTCTATATGTATGACATATTTATACATATCCTTGTCTTTCCATGTTATAATAAAACTTAGGAATGTCACTGATTGGTCATAAATCAGCCTTCTTATTTTAGATGATTACGTTTACAAATTCAAGTAAAAAATATAAAAAAAGGAATTGGAGTGGATAAAGATGAAACAGAAGCCAAATATATTATTATTAATGTGTGATCAATTTCGTGGGGATTGTCTTTCCTTTGTAGGTCATCCAGATGTCAAAACGCCTTATCTGGATTCCCTTGCGGCAGATGGAATTTGTTTTACAAATGCATATAGTGCTACGCCAAGCTGTATACCCGCAAGAGCAGCATTATTGACCGGTCGCAGTCAAAGAGGCCATGGACGTGTTGGATATGAGGATCATGTCACATGGGATTATGATCATTATATGGCTGAAGAATTTAATCAAGCAGATTATCATACCCAATGTATTGGTAAGATGCATGTCCATCCACCTCGTCTTCTATGTGGGTTTCAAGGTCTAAAGCTTCACGATGGATACCTAGGTTGTTATCGTGATCAAAACATTCCACATTGGATGCATCAAGAGGTCAGTGATGATTATTTATTTGATTTACAAAATACCTATGATCGATTTGCTGATTTTAATGCTACCGGCGCAGAATGCAATTCTTGGGTTACCCATCCTTGGATTTATGAGGAACGCCTGCATCCTACCAATTGGGTCGCAGACCAAAGCATTCGTTATTTAAAAACAAGAGATCATACAAAACCTTTCTTCCTGATGTCAAGCTTTGTCAGACCACATCAACCATTAGATCCGCCTCAAAGCTACTATGATATGTATAAAGATAAAGATCTTCGAAAACCGGTAAGTGGTGATTGGGATGATATAGAAAAAACAAAACAATATGGCTTAATAACTGATTCTATCTATGGATGTAGTGATGAAACAATGCGTCATGATGCCATGGCAGGTTATTATGGCTCTATCTCTCATGTTGATCATCAGATTGGAAGGATCATAACCACGCTTCGTGAAGAAGGCGTCTATGATGATACCATCATCGTCTTTGTTTCCGATCATGGTGAAATGTTATTTGATCATAGCTTATGGCGAAAGGTCTTTCCATATGAAGGTAGTACTCATATCCCATTTATCATGCATATCGGTAAACATGTGGCGGATATTCTTCCACATAAAGTCAATGGTATTGCCGAATTGAGAGATGTCATGCCTTCACTATTAGATTTATGTGATCTTACGATACCGGAAAGTGTAGATGGGATTTCTTTAAAAGAAAATATCCTAACGAATCAACAAGCCATTAGAACATATCTTCATGGTGAACATAGCTTTCACAGCTCTCTTTCCAATCATTATATCGTTACCGAAACAGATAAATATATCTGGTATAGCGAAACAGGGAAACAACAATACTTTGATTTAGTCAAAGATCCAACAGAAACACATAATGCCATTCATGAGGAAGCATACCAACAGCGTATTGCTGAATTACGTCAATATCTGATCGATGAATTAAAGGATCGTGAAGAAGGTTATAGTGATGGTACACAATTGATTATAGGTAAAACACCGCAACAAATGATCAAACATCCTAAATAGAAAAAGACTCAACGTTTCATAGTTGAGTCTTTTTCTTCATCATGATTTCATCGTATACCATTTGATTTCAGATTCCTCTAACGTTACTTCAAAACGTTCAGTATCTGTATAAATGATCGTATGTTGTGGTTCATAGGTATTGTTTACGACACAATAGCTTTGCGTATTTGGATATACATTGACTTCTACATTACAATTTTCACTATACCATTGCTTCATTTCATTCTCTTTTCCTGCCGCATAAAACAAACAACGATACAACAATCTTGCGTTCTCAAAATTGAATGGGAGTCCACTTAAATAAATACTTCTTCCTTGCCCATAAGAATGACACGCAAATTGGATATTATGATCATCATCCTTTAATACGATCGTATCATCTAATGCATATACGTTTTTTATCTGTTCGCCAAAGAATGGATGATGTAATTCCTCATTTAGGAAATGATGCTGTTCTTTCCAATTGTATTTATCGCTAGATAATGAAAAGCCCAGTTCCTTATCAACACCTAGCACATCATATAATTGATAAAAATGACCTTCCTTTTGATATGCACTAGGATCACCTACACCAATAAAGCCGCCACCTTCATAAACAAATTTTCGAATCGTAGCTACAATTCGTGGATCATCCCAATATGCTCCACCACTATATGACGTATAAGCATCTCCGGCATTGATGATGACCCCGGCATCATCCAAACAATGCTCATTTTCCAAGATATCATCGAAACTGATGAATTGTACTTCAAATGGCATTCCGCTTAATGCCTCTAAGATTCCTGAATAACTATAAATCTCTTTATACCATAAGGCATGTGCCACCATGTGAGTACCCCAGCTTCTTACTTTTCCCCAGCTATTCAGTATGGTCACCTTAAATGGCACTACATAAGGCTTTGCCCCATGAACATGATCATATAATTCTCTAAATTCTTCACACACCGACGTGATATAGGATACAAAATCAGGAAACTTTAATGCCAACTTCAAATATCCTCCATAACCGATACGATCCAATGGAGAACGTAAGATAGCTCGTCTTGCTGTCACCCAATTTTCCTTCGCTTCCTTGATAGGGTTTCCTCCCTCATGAAATACATCAGGAAAGAAGTAAGGTAAAAATCTACCTTCTGTATATGTTACACCCGGGATATCACTGATAAGTCGTAATGTTGTACCATTTCCTACAGAGCCTACAACAGCATCAATTCCCAGATCCTTGAAATACGGGCCAAATGGTTCTGTACCGATCCAATGATCTCCTAAGAACATCATAGCTTCTTTCCCAGCTTCATGTGTGATATCCACTAACTTCTTCACTAATTTTGCGACCTCACGCATTTGAAAATTCATAAAGTCTTTGTATTGTTTGGATGGCACACGAAATGTAGCATTATGATATCCTTGATCGATGATATACTCAGGACGGAAAGGATATCCAACCTCTTTTTCAAATTGTTCAAGGATATAAGGCGATACACTTGCACTATAGCCAAACCAATCCACGAACTTTTCTTTTGCTTGCTCATTAAACATCAAAGTAAATTGATGAAAAAAAGTAGTAAAACGTACAACATCTACTTCCGGATGTTCCTTCAGCCAACGCTTTAGCTTTTCGATCACATATGCTTGTGTTTCCGGCTGTCGCACATCATAAGTCATCTGATGCTCTTCTTGTTTCCAATCATTGGTCAATGCATTGTACATATGTACTGGATCCCAAATCACAAAAGCTAAAAAAGAAACAGTATATGCATGAAAAGGTATGCAGTTATATACAATGACTTCCTTTGTATCTTCTTGATATTCCCAATTTTTTGAATCTACGATTTCCCCACTGGTACGATCAATGACTTCCCACCATCGTTTCAAATCATCTAATGTATTCACTTTTAATTGTTTATCATAATAATGCTTCATGATAGAAATATGTAAGGTCTTTTCTCTTGCGGTAGTTGGATCACTCATCAGATACATTTGTTGGATCTGAGATGGATGTGCCATTGCCCAAGCATTATCCTTTCGTGTTGTATAATAGGTAGCATATTGCTTGATATCCAAATCGCTAAATTCTTTTGGCATATTGGTACCATCACAATCTCTGATTGCATCAGCCCCCCATGTATCGATAATTCTTAAAGTATCCTCAATGACATCCACATCTGTTGGTATGGTGACTCTTCCTTTCGTCATCTTTTTTCCTCCTATTTCCTTCCTTATGTCATCATTTTATGAAAAAGTGAAAGCGTTGTCAAATTTGTTTTATCCTAGAAAATCCGCTATTTTGGCAAGATTTCTAAAAAATATTAGGATAAAGAATGATAAACTTCAACTTTCAGAAAGAAAATACCGCAATTTTTATAAATATTGCCAACTTTTATTTTTTAACAATATACTTGTATCTCAGAGATGAATTCGTTATAATGAGTTTAGGTGATATCAATGAGCATAAAGCGCTATCAATTTAGAGAACGACACGAATTAGAAAAAATGAATTTCCATCTTTTATATATATCGACTTCTTTATATGAAAAAGATTGGCATAGTACACCACATGCACATCATTGTACGGAGTTATTTTATGTACTTCGTGGGAAAGGAAGTTTTTTGGCAAATGATCAAACCTTTGATATCAAAGAAGATGATTTGATCATCGTCAATCCTAACGTCATGCATACAGAGATGAGTAAAAATGAGGAACCTTTAGAATATATCGTACTAGGTATCGAAGGATTACAGTTTACCACGATGGGAAAACAAGGAGAAATGGATGATTTCAGTGTGCATAATTATTATGATTATAAGCATGAGATCTTATTTTATCTGAAAACTTTGCTTCAAGAGATGGAACGAGAAGATGAGGATTATGAAATCGTATGTCAAAATCTACTTGAGGTTTTGATCATCAACATGGTAAGAAGAACAAAAGCTAATATGATCGTTGCTCCAAGTCAAAAGATCACAAAAGAATGTAGGTTTATCGAACAATATATCAATCATCATTTTACTGAAGAAATCACATTGGAACTTCTGAGTGAAAAAAGCTATATGAATAAATATTATTTGGTTCATGCCTTTAAACAATATAAAGGTGTTTCACCCATCAGTTATCTCATTAGTAAACGAATCGAATCAGCTAAGGAGCTATTGGAAACAACCAATTATTCCATTGCGCAGATTGCGGACTGCTCTGGTTTTTCTTCGCAATCCTATTTCTCCCAAGTATTTAAAAAAGCGACTAATATGTCGCCAAATGAATATCGCAAAATGCGTGAAGACAAAGAACCTGCTTCTTAACAGGTTCTTTTTATTTGTTTAATTTAAAACTATCTGTTTCCTTTAGAATATTGGTTGCATAACTGTGGATCTGCTTACTTTCTCTTCTGGCATTTTTTCTGGCAAGACCAATCAATCGATCACATAAGGAAGAAAAACTGATGCCACTGGCTTCCCATAAATAAAAGGATAGCGATCCTGGAATGGTATTGATCTCATTCACATAAATATCATTGGTATCCTCATCGATTAAAAAGTCAATTCTAGAAACGCCTCTTGCCTGAAGGATATCAAAGGTCATTTTCGCATAACGTTTGATTTCTTCCTTTGTTTCATCATCCACAGGTGCCGGTAAGATACGTGAAGTCGATGCCATCCCTTTGGCTCCATTGCTGGCTTGATATTTGTTTTGATAAGAAAGAATTGCATCTGTTTTATTGACTTCCTCTAATTCACTGGTAATGGAAGATTCCTCATCTCCAAGTACAGAACAATTGATTTCTTTCATATGCGTCAATAGCTTTTCTACGACCACCTTATGATCATATTGGAACGCCTCAATCAAGGCTTTATGAAGTTGGGTATCATCTTCAGCTGTTTGTATACCAACGCTACTTCCAAGGTTGGCAGGCTTAATGATCAATGGATATCCTAGTCGTTTGGCTTTCGCAAAAAATGCTTCATCAAGTTTCTGATATAGAGTCACTTGAAACCAAGGTGTGATAGGAATTCCCTCTTCCTGTAAAAGCTGTTTCATAATAACCTTATCCTGACCGATGCCGGCAGCAAGTACATCACTTCCTACAAAAGGAACACGTAGTGTCTTACAATATCCTTGAAAACATCCGTCCTCACCATAAGTGCCATGTAATACCGGAAAAACCATATCAAATTCTATTTCTCTGCGAAAAAAATGATGATGAGATGGTATCAAATACATTCGTTCTTCTCTACGAATCATCGATACCTCTGAAAATGTTGCTTGCAGTTCGTCTAGATCTTGATAAACTGCCAAGTCTTTCAAACAATCATCACTATACATTCTTCCATCCTTTGCAATATATAAGGGGATAATTTCATATTTATCCTGATCCAATGCCCCCATAACTTGCATTGCTGATAGAATGCTGATTTCATGTTCTACAGACTCTCCTCCAAATGCAACTACAACGTTTAGTTTCATATGACCTTCCTTTCCACTCTCAAGGTTAGTATATGCGCCTAGGATCATTTTGGTTAATGAGAAAAGGCATCAGGAAGATCGTTTTCCAACAATACGACATCTCCATTTTTGACAATGTGCTTCAATGTATCCAAAGCAGTGGTAAAATCCTTGCAGACAAAGAGATGTGATTCCTCAAATCCTTGTTCGAGTAACCCTTCCTTAATTTTCTTTGTTTGCTTGATCCCAACCAATATGACATCATCCACACACTCTGCCATTTCTTTACCAAAATCTTTGTTTGCTTGATCCTCAATGGCACCAAGCTCAATCATTCCCGGTGTTACGATAATGGTACGTTCCTTCATTTGTTTTAAAACTTGACATGCATAATGAGCACCTTGTGGGTTTGCATTATAGGCATCATCGATCAAGGTATACGGTTGTGTTGAAACGATTTGTAAACGATGCTTGATAAAAGGCACCAAAAGAATCCGTTGCTTTAATACCTCAAACGATACACCAAGTTCATGAGTTACAGCAATTGCGGCACATAAATTATAGACATTATGTTCACCTAGTAAACAAGTAGTGAAATCATAATGATGCTCTTTATATTGTATCGTGAAGTTGGTACCTGTTGCGTTGGGCTGAATATTCACAATACGATAATCTGATATCGGATCCTTACCAAACCATACCATACGACACGAACAAGCCAAAGGATGAGATCGAATATAGGAATTATCTGCATTCAAAAAGCCGATTCCACCAGCCGGTAATTCTTCGATCATATACATCTTTTCTCTCACTATGTTATCCATGGAATGAAAGGTCGATAAATGTTGTGGACCAATGGCCGTCACGATACCGATCTGTGGTTTAACAAAATGCATAAGGGAAAGAATTTCTCCTACATGATCTGCGCCCATTTCACATAAAAACAGTTGATGAAGACCCTTGAGCGAATTACGTATCGTTAATGTAATTCCCATTTTATTATTAAAGCTCTTCGGTGTCATCAAGGTATCGAATTCATCCGATAACAATGTATATAAGATCGTTTTTACCGATGTTTTTCCATAACTTCCAGTGATACCAATGATGGTAAGATCATTTCTTTTTTTCAAAATTTCCTTTGCATCTTCTACATAGTAGCGTTGAATCATCTCTTCTAACGGTGATATAAGCAACATACTAAGGATCAATTCAAAAAAAGGTAACCAGAAAAACCAAGGTGTTAGATAAACCCACAACGTTTCTGATAATCGACACATGATGCAGGCGAATATCAAATACAAAAGGATACGGACCAGCAATAAGCGTTTGACTCTATGGGTCAACTTTAATGGCAATCGATAATGGATTTCTCTATCTAATTTATAAGCTAAATAAGCTACCACTGCCATTGCCAAAAGGATAACTTCCTTTTGATATGCCTTATCTAATATCAAAGTAACATACATCAAACATAAAAGAAGGGTAATCACGACCGTTTTTTTCTGAAACCAATTCATCTTTAACCAGTGGATATAACGATCCATATGATAATGGTTCTGTTGCAAGATCATCGTACTGTATTTTATCATGACAAAGGAATAACAAAGAAGAATGAACCAATCAATACCTATTTCACGCATCTAAAAATGCATCCACAATGCGTAAGAAACGAAAGCTTTGATGAAAATACGCAAAGTGATCCTCCTTTTCCAAAACGACTAATGCAGCATTCTTCATTTCCTTTTCCATCATTTTTCCCATCCATAATGGTGTTTGCGTATCCTTTTCTCCCCAAACCAATAAGGTTTCAACATCAATGAGATGTAATTGATCACTGATATCCTCATTGACTGCTTGTACCAGCACTCCACGCATGATGGGTGAAGCACTTTGATAATCACTACTACCTAGATTTGCCTTCAACTTCATCTTTTTCAAAAGCTTATACGTATATACCCTAACATAATAATCCCAAGTATAGTGCTTACGTATACCTGCCGCTCCGGTTAAGATCATCTTTTCTACCGGATAGCTTAGTACATAGCGAAAAGCGATACGAGCGCCAAAAGAATGCGCAATAAGGATCGGTTTTTGTATACCGGCATCACTTGCCAAAGTATGGACACAATCCGCATATTCTTGTAAGGTCCAAGCATGTGATGGTTCTTCGCTTTCTCCAAAACCCGGTAGATCCAGATTCATGACACGATAGTGTTTTGCGAAATGATCTTGTATAAATTTCATCATATAAGCATTTTGACCCCACCCATGCAGAAGGATCATGCCTTGACCTTCACCTGAAAAGGTACAGTTGATGATTTGATTATGATATACTGCCATTTGATTCCCTCCTGTCTTTACTACTATATGACAGGATCTTCCTTTTTTAGACCTAAAATAAGCAGTCAGTCTATTTTAGAGCTGCTGCTTACATTTTCTTATTAGAATTTGGTTTTCTTTTTCAAGACAGTAATTGCCACATAATGAAGCACATCGAAGTTTTCCGGTGCGATCGCATCCAGCATAGCTCTATGCTCTTCATCAAAACGTATGATATCTACTTCACTTAAGGAAGCATCTACTCCTCGACAGGATTTGATTCTGCCATTCCAACGATCTTTCGTAAAAGGAACCCTCAAATCAAATACTTCTTCGTGTTCCTTTTCAAAATAATGATCATAGACTTGGGGTATCTCAATTGCATGACGAACTTCCTTACAGCCTGTCCATTGAGGATGATAGGATAAAATCAAGTCTTCGCTCATTCCCGCAATCTTATCCTCAAAAGGAAGCCATGCCATATACAAGATTGCAAATCTACCATTCTCATTTAATACTTCAGAAAGTATCTTAGCCAAGATATCATGATCAAAATAAGTGAAACATTGACATGCTAAAACCGTATCAAAAGAATGATGTAAGGAATCTATTTTTTCTGCAGGCATACAGAAAAACGGAATATCCATCCCTGCTTTTTTTGCCAATTCTTTCGCATATGCAATTTGTTGGCTAGCGTTATCAATGCCAATAAACTTTGCTTTTGTATCATAGAGATTTCTTGGTAATACTCCTGTTCCCGTACCGATATCCAATACATGCATATCCTTATCACATAAATGAAGATCTATCAATTTCTGATAAAATTCATCAGGATAAATATCTCTATATTTTGCGTAATCCACAGAAGCCTTATCCCAATCAAAACCTATGCCATGATCAATATGTGGTTTCTTTATCATAATAGTACCATCCTCTCTTTTCTTTTATTATTTTCGTTATTTTATCATATAAAAATGATATTGTCATTGAAAAAAACAGACAATGATGTCTGCTTTTTAACGACCTTTTTTCGTTTGTTGTATAGGTTTGGTGATACGGAAGATGACTCCTTCTGCGGTATTTTCTCCGCAAACCTCATAATGATTGGCCGCTACGACCTTAGCAACGATCGATAAACCTAAGCCGAATTTTCCACCCTGGCCCTTCTCATATGGCTTAAATAACACCTTAATGCGATCCTCATCCATACAAGGTCCATCATTGGCAATGGTCAATCCATCCTCTTCATTTAAATGGATTTCAATTTTTGTTTTGGCGTAACGAAGCGCATTTTCCACGATATTTTCTACGGCAACACGCCATGGTTCGGCAAGCCCATCAAACCAAACCTCTCCAAGATCAGTCACAAATTCAATTTCCGGCTTAATGACTTTATTAGCTTGAACGACCTTCTCTACAATTTCCTTCATATCTGAAGAAATTCCTTCAACATCCTGAGAAATCAAATATTCTACACGATTCATAAACAATAAAGAATGAACCTTGCTTTCTAAACGATCTGCATTTTCAATGATCACATCCACACTTTTTTCCAGAGTATCATAAGGATAAATACCATCCTTGATACTTTCTCCATAAGACTTGATCGTCGCAATTGGCGTTTTCAGGTCATGTGAGATGTTATGGATCATATCTTCTTTCGTTTTTTCTTGCTTTCTCAATTCCTCTCGCATACTGATCAACGCTTCCGCAAGCTCTCCGATCTCATCCTTACGGTTCATATGCAATTCTGCATCTTTCCCTTGTTTGACCTTTTCGATATAATTTCTAATCTGATTTAAAGGATGAATCAAGGTAATCACCCACATCATTAGAATGATGAAGAAGAACCCTACCACGATCACAGTAATATAAATGACACTATTAACCAAAGCGTCTTTATATTTATCTACACTTTTATCTACACGTCTTGATACCAGATAAGTATCATCATCTACCTTACTGATGTAATAATAGGAATCATAGGATGTCGATGCTTTGGGATAAAACCCCATGATACTTGCTTCCTTATTCTTTTCCATGATCATGATGTTTTTTTGAATCTGTGCCCACTCATCTACACTGGCTCCGATATCTGATGTATAATAAAAGGCTTGTTTATCATCACTATAAATTAGCATTGTTGTTTTTACATCATTAAATTCAGGATATAGAATCTTACCATTGATGACTTCCCTTGATTCCGCACTAGCCTCTTGACTGGTTTTCACTGTATCAAAGACCATATCACGGAACACCTTATCTACATTACCATTTAAATATACGAAGAAAAACAACGCAAAGAATGTAACAAAACAAAAAATTAACGCAAACAGCTGCTGAGTTAAAGATAACTGTTTTATGAATTCATTAAACCTTCTCATATCATCCTAACCTGTAGCCGAAGCCGTAGATGGTATGAATGTTCAGATTCGGTAGTTTTTTACGTAAACGACGTAGGGTATCATCCACGACACGATCACTTCCGAAATAGTTTTCTTCCCATACACTGGTTAAGATTTTATCTCGATTAAATGCCATTCCTTTATTTTTGATAAACAACATTAATAAATCAAACTCTTTTGTGGTCAAATCAATTTCATTTCCATGATCGAACACCTTACGTTGTTCTTCATCTAATTCATAACCGTCTACCATGATACGATTATTTTCTTCCTTATACACTCGCTTCATTACATTGTTGACACGAAGCACCATTTCTTTTGGCGAAAACGGTTTTGTAATATAATCATCACTACCCTTTTCCAAACCAATGATACGATCAAATTCTTTATCTCTCGCTGACATGAAGATAACCGGAATATCTTTTCCTTGTAATCGA
This sequence comes from Hoskinsella mucinilytica, assembly GCF_045223415.1. Lineage (NCBI taxonomy): Bacteria > Bacillati > Bacillota > Erysipelotrichia > Erysipelotrichales > Erysipelotrichaceae > Hoskinsella > Hoskinsella mucinilytica. The sequence continues at coordinate 50,740 of NZ_JBEQZJ010000025.1, forward strand.
ATTTCTTCGATCAAGTCAAAACCACTCTTATCATCTAACATGATATCTAAGATCCAAAGATGCACATCATCGTCACTCACATGTGCACTTGCTTCTTCATATGTATAATAACTTCTTACCTCATAGCCTTCCTTTTTCAAATATTGGGCTACCAGATCATTGATTGCCTTTTCATCTTCTACAACACAAATTACTTTTTTCACAGAAATCACCTCTTACTTACTATTTTAGACTAAATTATGTGAAAAAAAAAGGACTTTTCCACATCCTGTTGTTTTTTCTGAAATTTCCTTTGCTTTACCCATGCTTCTCACATAATTGTAATGATTCTGGTGCTAAATCAAAGAAAAGGCAGATAAAATGAAATGTTTCCTTTATCTGCCTTATATTTACTAAAGTCCCTTTTCACGAATGAAATCAATGATACGGTTTACGTATGTTTCACATAGCTCATCTGTCTTTGCTTCTACCATGACACGTACCAATGGCTCTGTACCACTTGGTCTTACTAAGATTCTTCCTTCATCACCAAGTTCATCTGCAACGCAATCAATCGCTGCTTTTAATTCAGCATCTTCCATTGCCTTATGCTTATCTTGTACCGGTGTATTGATCAATAGCTGAGGATAGATAAATAGATCCTCACTCAACTCTTTTAAAGATTTCTTAGTTGCTACCATGATTTCCAAAAGCTTTAAGGCTGTCATCAATCCATCTCCGGTATTTTCATGTTCATTGAAGATGATATGACCGCTTTGCTCCCCACCGATGGAGTAATCATGCTCCTTCATACATTCAAAGACATATTTATCTCCGACAGCAGTTTGTTCGAATTTGATTCCTTTTGCAGTCAATGCATGATATAATCCAAGATTACTCATTACGGTCGTAACAACGACATCTTCATGAAGAATGCCTTGATCATGCATGAAACAACCACAAATGTACATGATATGATCTCCATCGATCAGATTTCCATCCTCATCTACGGCAATCAAACGATCGGCATCACCATCAAAAGCAAACCCAACATGGTAATCCCCTTCTCTCATCATACGCTGTAATTCTTCCGGATGCGTAGAACCGCATTTGGTATTGATATTGATACCATTTGGAGAGGAATGAATGACCTCTACGGTTGCTCCCAATGCGGAAAGTGTTTCTGCTGCACAACTTGTAGCACTTCCATTTGCCAGATCCAAAGCGATGTTCATTCCATTCAAATCGATATCTACAACAGATTTCAGCCAAGATTCATAAAGCTCTAAACCTTCATCCCAAGCAATGACATGACCGATCTTTTCATCTTTTGCGATATCGATTTCAGCTTCTCCGTCAATATAAGCTTCCACTTGTACTTCAATTTCAGGATTCATTTTACATCCATCACCATTAAATAACTTAATTCCATTATCATGGAATGGATTGTGACTTGCACTTACCATGATTCCACAATCGAATTGTTCCTTTTGTATCAAATAAGATACGCTTGGTGTAGGACAAACGCCTAATAGATAGACAACAGCTCCAGTGCTCGTTGCACCGGCTGCCAATCCCATTTCAAACATGTCACTACTTAATCGAGTATCCTTTCCGATCAAAATCTTCGCATGGCGTTCTTTTCCATAATACCATCCTAGATACTGGCCGATTTTAACTGCCATCGCTAATGTTAATGTTTCATTTGCACGTCCTCTTGCGCCATCTGTACCAAAATATTTTCCCATATGTGTATTCTATTCCTTTCCTCTATTTATTTGCAGTACCGCTAACCTGAACGGTTACCGTTGCATGCTTCAATTCATAGGTTGCCAGCTTATTCTTTCCTTCCACTGTCAACGAGATATCCTTATAGGTGCCTTCTTGCTCGATCTTGCTGACATCAACATAAATGCTGATATCATCTTTACCAATTTCATCAATTACCTTTTGAGCACCCTTAACGGTTACCTCACTTGTTGCATTCGAAGTATCATCTGCAACTACTTTATAAGTTAATCCGTCAATACCATTCTTCACTGTAATCGGTACATCCTTGACTGTCTTTTCTTTCGCATCTGCCAACTTAATATTGATATTGACTACACTAAAGCTTGTTTTAGAAACACCATTCATCAATGGCACCGGCATATTGATTTCTCGATTAGAAGTCAATGTACTAGCCGGTATTGTAATCGGCAAGGAATCGATCATATCTAAGATCTCCTGCTTACCAAACAGAGTTACCGTATCATGATCCAATGTATAAGATTCAATCGCTTTATCATTTGGCACGATACCTGTAGGAACAAGTTCTATTTTGACATCCTTACTAGGTTTGGTTACTTTTACACTTGCCTTCACCGTACTAGGCATGATATTCACATTCTCTATTTTATCTCCGTTGGCATCATATGCAAAAATCTTTGCAGTTTGTTCAAAATCCTCTGTGGTATCTTTATCCACCACGATCAATGCTTTTACATAAGCAATCTTATCTAAAGTATCCTTGCTAGCACGAACAAATACTTCACCTTTCTCTAAGACCTGTTCACTTAAATCATACGTATTGTCCATAGAGCTTTTATTCACAAAATCATATCCGGGTGAGAAACGTCGAATACTGGTTTTCTTTATGGTAACAACAGCTGTAGAAGGATTTAATTTGATTTCCACTCTATTTGGCGCATTCTCTACCTCAAGGGTCACATTATGTGTTCCTTCGGTTAATCCGGTCAAATCAGCGATTACCTTGATATTTTGCTGTTGCTTTAAATTTTTGATATCACTGATATCACCGACTGCAGACACTTGAACATTCTCAGGAAGACCGCTTACCTCAAATAATTGAGAACTTGTTCTTGCTTCTACATGAAAATTATCACCTAAATCTTTATTGATCTTATCCGTTTCCAATAAAGCCTGTCCACCGGACATTGCGATATAAAAGAACATTGCAAGCACAAGAGCTACAAGCTTACCATGCTTTTGATTGAATAACAGTTTATCCAACCAACCGCTTAACCAACGAAAAAATCTTGCTATCTGATTCTCTACATTGGCATACGTTTTCGCAAAATTCTGACTTTTTTCCGCAATCGCCTTCGCAAGCTCTGTTTTTCCTTCTGAGCTTAGCTGTGTTTTTTTCTTTTTCTTAGCCATGCTTATTTCCTCCCTTCATTTGAATCTTTTGGGGAAGATTCCACACGTTCATCATCATAGATGATTTCTTCGGCTTGAATCACATCATCCATGATTTCTTCAGTATGTTTCTTTTTTCGGGTCTTTTTCTTTGGCTTTTCTTCCTCTGTTTTGGAAGGTTCTTCTTTTTTCTTTTTTGGACGTCCACGTTTCTTAGGCTTTTCTTCCACAATTTCTTTTGGTTCCTCACTTATTGCCTGAACTTCCTTGGTATCTACTTGTTTATCCTCTTTTTTATCATCATCCTTCAAAGCATCCACAACGATGGTTTCGAATAATTGATCAAGAGGTGCATCCTCTTGCGTCTGCATCAGATCCTCAATGCCAAGCTTTTCGATTTCATTATCTACAATGACATCATCACTTTGCAAGACATCCACAGGATCATCTTTCTTTGTTTTGGAATACTTATTCTCTTGTATATCCTTGGTTTTGTTCGCACGCTTTTTCCCTTTGAAATAATGGGAGAATACACCCGGCTTTTTACCATTGTTTGCTTCCATGGATTCTTTTAATGCTTCCTTCTCCAGATCTAGCTTATCTTCTTTTTCCTTGCCCGGTTGTTTTTGACAAACGATCATCATCAAGAATTCATGCAAATGACTTGGAGATATGACAGATAGTTTTCCACCCTGTGCAACTGAAATGTTTCCTGTTTCCTCACTCACGATGATGGTCACAGAGTCCGTTATTTCACTGATTCCCACAGCAGCTCGATGTCTTGCACCATAGCTTGTAGGAAGCTCTCTTGTCGTCGGTGGGAAATAAGCAGCCGCACAAGCAATTTTTACTCCCTGTATGATGACAGCACCATCATGAAGTGGTGTCCCATATTGAAATATTGAACACAACAATTCACTGGAAACAACAGAATTCATTGGTGTTCCGGTTTTGATATAATCACTTAAAGAATGTCCTTGTTCCAAAGAAATCAATGCTCCGGTCTTTGTCTTAGACATTTCCGTACAAGCCTTTACCAGCTCCTCCACCAAGTTTTCTCTTTCATTATATGTTAATGTTGAGATTCGGGAGAATACATTCGTCTTTCCTATCTTTTCCAATATATTTCGAATTTCCGGTTGGAATATGATAATGATCGCAATGATACCCCAGTTCATGATTGCCCCAGTTATGGTTTCTATGGTATGAAGACCAAGGAAAGATGCCAGCCATTGTACAATAACAATAACCAAAATCCCCTTAAAAATCTGAATGGTCCTAGAATTATTTTTCACAATTTTTAAAAGATAATAAAGCAATATCCACACACAGCCAATATCCACCAGCTGTTTCAGGATCGTTAATAAGTTGCTAAGTGTCAGATACTTGAACATAAAAACACTCCTCTCGCTAGATTATTATACCATAAACAGTAGCTATATACCTATAGTTTTTCAATACAAAAAGACATGCTGATGAAAGACATGTCACATAAAATCTTGAATTGCTGATGCAATATCCGGATAGACACTTTGTGCTACATCAAGGATATCTTGTTGGGCATGTGCTACTGCCAACCCATGAAATTCCTCTAGCATAGGAATATCATTAAAAGAATCCCCTATCGCATAAATATCATCATGTTGAAGATCATAATAGCTTTCGATCACATAAAGACCCTCTGCCTTGGAAACACCTTCAGGCACGATATCTACGCAATTGACATTTGGATAAGCAACCACATACCCCTTAAACTGAGAATTGATGTAGGTGCTAATTTCATGGGCTAACATCTGATCATTCAAAGAAATGACCAACTGTGCGATCTTACCACGATCCAATACCTCTTCCTCATTGGTGACTTCTTGCATATCCCCATATTTATGATCGATTTGATTTTCATCTACACGAACTTTATAACGATGATATCCATCATTGATCACAAAGGAAACACAATCCAACGTTTTGATATAAGCAATGATATCCAAAGCTCGATTGAAATCCATATAAAGACATTGAAGCTTTTCTAGCTTTCCATCATAGACAACACCGCCATTGTTCGCTATGATAAAATCAAATTCAAATTGATTTAGTTCTATTTCCTTTTTTATAGACTCCATACTTCTACCTGTTACCAGTCCAAACATATTTCCTGCTTTACGAAATGCATGAATCGCTTCTATATCTTTACGATCCACTGTTTTTGAGGTACGCAAGGTACCATCATAATCACTTGCCAATACTTTCATACCATAAACCCTCCAACTACATTCATTTTACCAACTTTCAAACAAATTACAAGAAAATGTATAACTTTTTATTCCCTGTCCCATACTAGAGTCAGGAGGTGTTAGAAATGGCACGTAAAAAATACCGCCCAGGAATGAACTGCGAAAAAACTGGTAAATATGCTTGTTATGACGCAGACGGCAAAGAAATGTATAACGACATTGACGTCGAAGAGGGCAGACGTTTCCCTCCTTCTCAAGAAGAAGGCTGCTACTACGAAGAACAGTAGTCCAATTTAGAGAAAATAAAAAATCCTGCTTATCAATGATGGTGCTGCAGGGTTTTTTATTTTTTATCTAAAAGACGATAGATTGCTCTACCATTTCTTACACCCATTTGTAAGATCTTCACAATTTCTGTATCCTGTTGGATCAGTTTGACCAAACAATATTTATCCTTTAATAATTTTTCAGCCATCGGCTTACTGACTTCTTTACCGATATCCTTAAAAAAACGATCATCCTTCCAAATCGCAAACTTACACCCATTACGATAATTCACACAACCAAAGCCTTTGCTATGTTCTACGATTTTATTACCACAAACAGGACATACTCCAATAGCTTCTCGATCATCATCGATCGGCACCTCACCTCCTGCCTTTAAATTAGACAGATTTTCTTTTAAATGAGGCGTAAACGCATCTAATACACTTTGTACCAAGGTAGATACATCAGCATTTCCTTCCTTGATATCCTCTTGTATCACCCACCACTTAGCAGTCAGATCAGCTTTTTTTATTTCCTCAGGCAATAGATGATAAAAATCTTTTCCAAGCTGTGTAGAAATGATATTTTTTCCTTTCATTTCCACATAGCCACGTTTGATCAATGTTTCTACGATCTGACTCCTTGTTGCACTGGTTCCGATGGAACCATTCTCCCCTTTTTTATCTTTATCCTTTTTCTTCAAGATTTCCTTAATTTCTTTATCTTCCACATATTTGGCGATGCTCGTCATATCTTTGATCAAAGATGCTTGTGTATAGCGCTTTGGAGGATTGGTTTGTTTTTCTAACACATTGGCATCATGCAAGGTAATCGGATACTCTCCCTTAGGAAGATCAAATTTACCGGCATCCTGATCCTCTGTTTCTTCCTTTTCTTGCTTGAAATATTGCTTATATCCTTCTTCTAATACAAAGGTGCTCGTCGCTTTAAGATCCCCATACGAACAAGGTATGACAGCACTTACTTGACGTTTTTTGATTGGTGGCAAAAACTGCATCAGATAACGATGACATATTTCCTCATATACTTTACGTTCATCAGGCAACAATGCCTCTATACGAAAATCTGACATGGTCGGTATGATCGCATGATGTGCTGTAACAAATTTATCATTAAAGCATTCGGAATGAATCTGATAATCTACAGGATATGTTTCATTTAGCTTTTGCATGACATGAGGCAATACTTTATCAGCCTCTTGAAAATGCTCTTCCTTTAAATATTGAGAATCACTTCGATTATAAGTAATTGCTTGATATTTATCACGTAAGGTCTGTGTGATTGCATCTGTTTTACTAAGATCAAAGCCATATTTGGTATTCATATGCGCTTGTAATTTCGCTAAATTAAATGGTAAGGGTGGTTTGATATCCACAAGTTTTTCATCAACCTTAACCTTACGCTGAGGCTGTTCCATGATATCATCCGCCATTTCCTGCATCACCTTTTGAGAAAGGATATGTTTTCCATCATCCAAAAGATCGTTTTTTGGCTTTAATGAAAAGTGAATATTTGTTTCAGGATCTTTTACATCACCTTGTATCTCCATCTCATAGTATTTTTGCTTTTTGTGATGGTCGATCAATTCATCTCTTGTCACGATCAATCCAAGCGTAGGACTTTGTACCCTACCAACACTCATACCTTTCCTACGTAATGCCAAAGAATAAAGTCTGGAATAATTAATACCGACTACATAATCCGCAACTGCCCTAGCGTATGCACTTTTTCCAACTGCTCTTAAACGTTCATCGTTATCTATCAAGTCATGGAAAGCCTTTTTGATATTAGCCGGTGTATTATCATTGATATAAACTCGTTTTACCGGCTTATCATTTTTTGCATAATCTAAAATCTCATCAATCAGAAACTGTCCTTCATCATCAGGGTCACCTGCATGAATGATCTGATCACATTCCTTCATCAAAGCAACGATCTGTTCTACTCGCTCCTTTTTTGAACCATCAGGTACTAGCTTCCATTGATCAAAACATATTGGAAGATCTTCTTTTCGCCATTGTTTATATTTTTTATCATATTCATCAGGCTCAGCCAAACGCAACAAATGCCCATATGCCCATGTAATGACCACATTCTTTTTTTCGATCACACCTCTTACTTCTTTATCTGGCCCATCGATTGCTTTGGCAATGGCTCTACCTAATTCCGGCTTTTCCGCTATGATCAATGACTTCATGAAGTTCCTCCTTTTCACATGTTTTTTAATTATAACACAATTTAAAACACCTGCGCAAAAAAACAAAGCAACCAGATCCTTTCCCTTGCTTAGCTTTTCATGTAACTTTTCCTATGTATGTGAATATCAAAAAAAGCACAGGATCTTAAGTAAAACCCTGTACTTTCTTTATTATTTTACAATCAAACGAACTGATTTGATGCCATCCTGAGCTGCCAATTTATCCAACAGTTCCTGACTGATCTCATCATTTGTTTCCAAAATGGTATAAGCATAATCTTTTTTTGCTTTGTTTGCCATATTTTCAATGTTAATACCAACATTCGCAAGTTTTGTTGTCATTTCACCAACCATGTTTGGTATATTTTTATTGATGATACAAATACGATATTTTGCTTCCTGAGCCATCTGAATATCCGGCATATTAACAGAATGAGTAATATTACCGTTCTCTAAATAGTCACGAATTTCATTTGCCGCCATAACAGCACAATTATCTTCACTTTCAGGAGTAGATGCTCCAAGATGAGGCACACCTATGACATTATCAAATGCCAATAATTCTTTTGTAGGGAAATCTGTAACATAACATCCAACCTTACCAGATGCAAGTGCTTTTGCCATTGCTTCTTCATCGACCAAACCACCACGTGCAAAGTTTAAGATACGTACGCCATCCTTCATTAAATCAAATGCCTCAGCTCCTACAATGTTTTTTGTAGCTTCCATATAAGGAACATGTACTGTAATGTAATCACATTCTTCAAAGATCGTTTTCAAATCTTTTGCATGATTGATTCTTGCCTTTAATGTCCAAGCTGCCTGAACAGAAATATATGGGTCATAACCGTAAACTTCCATATCCATTGCGGCTGCCGCATTTGCTACCTGAACACCAATTGCGCCTAACCCGATGACACCAAGCTTTTTGCCTGCGATTTCAGGTCCCACAAAATTACTTTTTCCTTTTTCGATCACTTTGCTGATATCATCTTCTTCCAAAGATCTTACCCAATTGATACCTTGTGCAATCTTTCTTCCGGAAAGAATCAAAGAAGCAATAACCAACTCCTTAACGGCATTGGCATTGGCACCTGGTGTATTAAATACAACGATTCCCTCTTCAGCACAACGATCCAAAGGAATATTATTGACACCAGCACCAGCTCTGGCAATACATTTCAAATCTTTCGCAAACGTTACATCATGTAACTTTGCACTACGTACCATGATTGCATCATAGTTATCAAAATCTTCGCTACATTCATAGTCTGCATTAAATTGATCTAAACCAATTTGTGCGATTTTATTAAATAATTTTATCTTCATAAAATATTAGCTCTCCCTTTTTTATTTGTTCTCTGCTTCAAATTTCTTCATGAAATCTATTAATTTTTCAACACCCTCTACCGGCATAGCATTGTAAATAGAAGCACGCATACCACCAACAGCACGATGTCCTTTCAAATTGCTCATACCTGCAGCTGCACTTTCTTTCGCAAATTTTGCGTCTAGTTCAGCATTAGGTGAACGGAATGTAACATTCATCATAGAACGATCTGCTTTATTTGCAGTTGTAGTATAGAAATCAGAACCATCTAAATAATCATACAGCATTGCTGCTTTCTTTCTGTTCTTTTCCTGCATTACTTCTACTCCGCCCATGTTTTCGATCCATTCCAAAACAAGTCCTAGAATATAGATTGCATAAGTTGGAGGTGTATTGTACATAGAATCTTTATCAGCTAATGTTTTATAATCTAATAAGACAGGAGTATTTTCTTTTGCATTTCCCATCAGATCCTCACGTACGATACCAACAGTTAAACCAGCACAGCCCATGTTTTTCTGTGCACCTGCGAAAATGATACCAAACTTAGATACATCAATCGGTTTACTTAAGATATCACTGGACATATCAGCTACGATCGGTACGTTTCCTGTTTCAGGCACATATTGCCATTCAGTACCATAAATCGTATTGTTTGCGCAAAGATAAACATAATCAGCATCTGCATTTAATGTCAGATCCTGCTGAGCGGGAATATACGTATAATCTTTATCCTTGCTAGTTGCAGCAACACTAATATCTCCATATTTACATGCTTCTTTATAAGCTTTGTCCGCAAAATAACCAGTCACGATATAATCAGCTTTTCCCTTGTTCAATAAGTTCAAAGGTACCATTGAGAATTGCATGGTTCCTCCTCCTTGCATGAACAATACTTTATAGTTGTCAGGTATATTCAAAATGCGGCGTAATCTTGCCTGCGTATTTGTAATGATTTCATCATATGCTTTGGAACGATGACTCATCTCCATGACCGACATTCCACTACCCTCATAGTTTAACATCTGCGATTGTGCTTTCTGTAATACCTCCAGTGGCAGCATGGATGGTCCTGCTGAAAAATTGAAAATTCTGTTTTCGGCCATAAATATCGGCACCTTCCTTTCTTCTTAACATCATATGTTAGTGATTTCAATTATAGCACAAATGAAATAAAATGAAAGAGTCTTTGAAAAGTTTTGTAATAAAAATGGAAGAAGTTTTCTTAATGTAGACAATTCAAAGTCATTTGTTCACAAAACAAGAACACAACATTCTTTTCCTTTTTCTATTTCCATGATATACTATTGGAAAAAGGAGTTTTATCTATGCTAGACTATCGTTTATATACGTTTCTTACCTTATCAAAAACATTAAATTATACGAAAGCCGCCGATATTTTATGCATCACGCAGCCTGCAGTATCCCAACATATCCGTTATTTAGAAACTACGTATCAAGTTAAGCTCTTTGAACATCAAGGAAAAAATTTAACTTTAACAAGACAGGGTGAATACCTTGCGAACTGTTTACATACCATGGCATCTGATGAAAAAAGGATCATGGAGACCATGCAGAATATCCATGAAGTCAAACATTTGAAATTCGGTGCTACCTTGACCATAGGTGAATATATCTTACCTGAGAAGATCCATACCTTTTTAAAAACCCACCCTAATACCAATATGACCATGATCGTGGAAAACACCGCAAACCTTTTGGAAATGCTAGAAGCAGGTGATATTAGTTTTGCAATCGTAGAGGGATACTTTCCTTCTCATCGATATGTACATAAATCAATCAGCACACAGCCTTATGTTGCTTTAAAAGGCTCTAATTATCAAACAAAACAGGAAATCCGGTGTCTAAAAGATCTACTATCAGAACGCTTGATCATAAGAGAAGAAGGCAGTGGCACAAGAGAAATTTTAGAACGTATATTAAAGGAAAACAACCTTACCATCAAAGACTTTTCTAACGCCATTGAAATTGGTAACATGAATGCTATTAAATATCTTGTTCAAGAAAACATGGGCATTACCTTCCTTTATGAAGCTGCAGTAGAAGATGAATTAAAAAAAGGAACCATGCAGAGGATTCCTTTAAATGATTTTCACATTCAACGTGAATTCACTTTTATTACCTTAAAAGACACGATTTTTATGGATGAATATGAAGAATTTCTATCTAGTTTATTATAAGCGAGCAATCGCTTTTTTTAAAACACGATTTGTATCAAAAACATATAGAGCAATGTTCCACAAATAATAGAAATCATATTATTTCGTTTCCAAACATGCAATATCACAACGACACCAACACTAATCAATTCGGGTATTCCATATGGCCATATTAAAAAAGTAGTATTTCTTAAACAATAGATTACAAGACAAAGCATGATCGCCATAGGCAATACTTTACCCAAATATACGATTTTTTCTGGTAACTCTGCTGTGTTTTTAAATATCAAAAAAGGAAGAGCTCTTGTTAAAAAGGTTACAGCTGCAACAACGGCAATGATCGCTATACTTTCATGTATACTTATCATAACTGTTTCTCCTTTCTCTCAACAGGTTTTTGTAATATGACCAATAAAATAACAAGAAAAATCAAAGCTGGCAGTAAGAAGTTACTCAAGCCAAAAATAACTGCACTCATCACAATACAGACAATCGCAATATACACTGGTAAATGATTGCTTGTCGCAAGCCATTGTTCCACAAAGATCACAGTAAATAATGCTGTCATCGCAAAATCAATTCCTGTCGAATCAAATTTCAAAACACTTCCCAATAATGCCCCTAAAACAGAACCGACGATCCAGTATAATTGATCAAATAAGGAAATACAAAACATTAACTGTTTTCCATGAGGTTTTTCTTTATCCGGTATTGCACATAATAAAGAATATGTTTCATCTGTTAAAGAAAAAATCATATACCATTTTTTCTTTCCCATGGTTTGAAATTCTTTTAAGAAGGAAATCCCATAAAAAATTTGTCTTGCGTTCACACTCAACGTAACTAGAAATGCCTCTATCAAAGAAAATGCTGCGTGAAAAAAAGTTAGCAATACAAATTGCATGCTTCCTGCGTATACACAAGTACTCATTAACAATGCCCATATCCATGAATATCCTTGATTTTGACATAGTAAACCAAAAGCAAATCCTAAAAAGACATATCCAACCATGACCGGAAAGGATAAACGGATAGCTTCTTTTATCACTTGCTTCACTTAAATCCCCTCTTTCTTTTGATTGTTAACATTGTAGTAGATATTTGTACTTTTGGCAATATGCTAGTTTTTCATTTTTGTATTGACAAGTGGGACTTTATCATGATATATTATTGGAGCAATAAACATGGGGTTTTAGCTCAGCTGGGAGAGCACCTGCCTTGCACGCAGGGGGTCATCGGTTCGATCCCGATAAGCTCCACCATATTAAAATTAGATTCCGATATAAATTATCGGAATTTTTTCTACTATAACTATATACAAAAAAAAGTCTTAACGAAATGTTAAGATTTTTTAAACAGTTACACGAATAAGGAAGCCTGAACCTGCTACTTTAGGCTGAGGTTTTGTATCACCTGCAAAAACGCATACAGCAAAAAGCATTAAACCACAAGCTCCAGCAATCATCAATTTTTTCATTTATTTTTTCTCTCATTCATCATGAGAAATCATATGCATATCATTTCTGACAGGTATATAATAATAAATCCGTCACATATTCTCAATATTTCTGAGTCCAATTACGTTTAAATTGTAAATCATCATTTTATCACTTAAAATCAAAAAAATCATCAACTCTTTATAGTAGTTTTATA